>CAUUSU010000135.1:0-4710 GCA_963547835.1 uncultured Campylobacter sp. | reverse complement strand
TACGGCGCCTTCGTGCTTACGATGCTTACGTAGTTGATCTCCTCTATGCGCGCAGACTCGCTAAGCGCCTTTTTAAGAGCCGCCTTATCGCTGATCTCGGTCGAAACGAAGGCGCGCAGGCTGCCCTGATCGCGCAACATCTTGGTTAAAAATCTAGTGTCGATGTCGTAAACGCCGAATTTTCCGTTTTGCAGAAAATAATCTTCTAGGCTCATCTGCGAGCGAAAATTTGAAGGCTCGTTGTTAAAATTTCTTACGAAAATTCCGCTTGCGTGGATTTTGGAGCTTTCTTTGTCGTTTTCGTTGATACCTACGATACCGATTTCGGGCATCGTAAAGATAATAAACTGCCCCGCGTAGCTCGGATCTGAGATGATCTCCTCGTAGCCCGTGGCGGAAGTGTTAAACACGAGCTCGCCGAATGCGCTACCGCCCTTGCCGAACGCCTTGGCTTGCAGATAGATGCCGTTTTCTATGTAGATATACGCGTTCATTACAGCATGCCCCGTTTTCTTAGTTCCTCTTCGTAGAGCTTTTCAAACACAAGCTCGTATTCTTCGGTCCCAGGGATCAGTTTTTGTTTGTAGCCCTCGATCTTTTCATAGACCTCGTCCTCGATCTTTTGGTAGCTTTTCAAATACTCCTCGATCGCGTTATAAATTATCGTCTTTAGCCTGTTTTCCGAGACTTTGTAATCGATCAAATTTTTCTTCCAAACGGTTTCTAAAATTTTATGCGATATGGTGCCGTAGCGATCCTCAAAATTTAGCTCGAAATTCTCGTCGTTTGCGATGTGGCGTTTGATGAGCCAAAACATATCTTTTTTATTCACGCTCATCTCATCTAGCTCGCTTACGCGCTCGTCTATCAGCTCATTTGCGCGCTCGTCTATCGCTCTTTCTTTTTGTAGATCGGCTCTTATGATCTCGTCTGCTTCCTTTGCGACGGGCTCTATGCCCGCACTAAGCGTAACGCAGCCCGAGTTTAGCAGATCCAGCGCTATTTTATGCGCGATATATGGCACGTGTGGTAGTCGTATTCGCATGATCGTTCCTTTAAATTCAGTTCTATGAGCGGTCGCGCCGCCCGCGTTTGCAAACGGCGGAATTTTAAAATTCTTAAAATTCCGCCCGATTTTATAAAATTATCGTGTCGCTTCTTTCGGGACTGGTAGAGATAAAGCCCACTTTCGCGCCGCTTAGCTCCTCTATTTTGCGGATATAATTTTGCGCGTTTTGCGGCAGATCTTCAAATTTTGAAATTCCTTTGACGCTGTCCCAGCCAGGCATCTGCTCATAAACCGGCTCGGCAGCTTCCAAATCGATCGGAAAATAATCGATCTCCTCGCCCTTGTAGCGATACGCGCGGCAAATTTTAATGCTCTCAAAGCCGTCTAAGACGTCAAGCTTCATAAGCGCGAGCTTGTCGATGCCGCTAAGGCGCACGGCGTATTTCGTAGCCACTCCGTCAAACCAGCCGCAGCGACGCGCCCTACCCGTCGTAGTACCGTACTCTTTGCCGATCTCGCGCATTGCCTCGCCTTGCGGACCCTTATCCTCGGTAGGAAACGCGCCGTTGCCCACGCGGGTGGTGTAGGCTTTTAAAATTCCCATTACCGTGCCGATATCTTTCGGAGCGAGCCCAAGCCCGCTGCAAGCCCCACCCGCGATAGTCGTCGAGCTCGTGACATAAGGATAAGTGCCGTGATCGATATCAAGCAGGCTTCCTTGCGCACCCTCTACGAGCACGCGCTTGTCGTAATCAAGCGCCTTCCACAACATGTGCGTGGTATCGGCGATATATGGCTCGAGCGCGCTTTTATAGCGCTTTAGCTCCTCGTAAATTTCAATCTTGCTAGGAATTTTAACCCCCGCTTTTTCAAAAACGCTCTCATGCGAAGCGAAATCCCGCGATAGCGCCTCGGCAAGCCTTTCAGGCTCTAAAAGCTCCACTACGCGGTGCCCTGTGCGCGCGATCTTATCGGCATACGCAGGCCCTATGCCCTTGCCGGTGGTGCCGATCGCAAGCTCGCCCTTACTCTTTTCGCGCGCCTGATCGATCAGCGAGTGATGCTGTAAATTTAAAAACGCCTTCTCGCTTATGAAAAATCTGCCCTTTAAATTTTCAAACTGCGCCATCTCCGTAATCAGCACGTCGGGGTTGATCACGACGCCGTTTCCGATGATGTTGATGATATTTTTATGAAGCACACCGCTGGGTACCAGATGCAGCGCAAATTTCTCGCCGTTTATAACGATGGTGTGGCCTGCGTTGTGCCCGCCGCTGCTGCGGCATACGAAATCGTAATTCGCGCTTATCATATCTACGATCTTACCCTTACCCTCATCGCCCCACTGGGCGCCGATGACTACGTCAACTTTACTCATTTCTCATCCTTTTGCATAATTTTTTCTATCAAAGCATCCACTAGCAGCGCAAAGCCGCTGGATTTTAGCCCGTCTATTTCGTAATTTCCGCCATTGCAATACACCGCGCCCGCGTCTAAAAATCTAAAAAATAGCGCGTCGTAATAGCGCATTTTAGAGTAATACAGCAGCGAAACGCAGATACGCTCGTAATCCACGCCCAGGCTTAAAATTTCATCTAGGCAAGGCACGAGCTCTTCAGGTACCTGCGTGCGCAGAGCCTGCACGTCCTTTAGCGACACGGCGCGAGCCGTAGCGTCCAGCCAAGGCAAATTTTGCTCAAGCAGCGTCTCAATCTTGCCCTTTTCAAAAATTTCAAGCGGCAGGTTTAAAATTTCGCAAATTTTTTTAGGAATTTCGATATTGCTTAGCTGAAGCGCGGGCATAAGATCAAATTCTTTAAAAAATTCCTGCGCAATTTTGATCGCAAGAGGCAGATTTTTCTCACCGATCAGCTCCGCGCCGATCTGATAAAACTCGTCGCTTGGGTATTTGAAGGTCGGCTGGACGTAAAATAGCCGCCTTAGCTTATCGTCTTTCAGCCGTTTGCGCACGATACGCACGACGTCCACGGTGCTGTCTGCGCGAAGCGCGAGCTCGTGGTTCGTGGGATCGGAGAGCTTGAGAAGCTTCTGCGGCGCGACGCTTAGGTGCTGATGATATGAAAAATATGGCGTTAAAATTTCGCTAAAGCCGTTTTTAACGAGGATTTCGCTCGCTTTATTTTCCAGCTCGCGCTTGAGCTGCGCGCTCTTTCCGAAATAAAGCCTCGAGCCGTTTGGTATCTCGTGATCGAAATCGGCGCTAACGCTATCTATCATGCTGCCTCCAAATCGCTTATGAACTGATTCAGCCGCGTTTTAAAGCTCTGAATGAAGCTTGCCAAAACGCGGTAATCAAGCGAAAGAATATCTAAAATTTGCTTACGTATTTCTGTATTTAGCGCAAATTTCTCGCTGCCCGCGCTTTGAGTTTTGTTTAAAATTTCGCCGAATTTCGCCCTGAAGCTTTCAAACTCTCCCGGGCTAAGCTCGCCTGCATCGGCGCGCGAAACGAAGCTTAAAGCAAGCTCTTTATAATCAAGCGCGTTTAAAAAGCTGATAAACTCATCTTTGTCGATGGCTGCAAGCTTGGGCGTATCTTTAAATCGCGCGATGAAAGCGTCTATCTCCCTGCGATCAAGCGCTTTTGCGATAAAATTTCCCTGAAGATAGTTAAATTTCAAATTGTTTAAGAGCCGCAGCGACAGCGCGTTTTCGACCCCTTGAGCGCCGAGAGCAAAACCAAACTCCCGCTTTAGCTTGCCTGTGACCTCCACCATCGTTCGGATAGCATTTTTTTTCTTGCCTATGTCAAGGCAGAGCTCGCGGTCGATTTTAACGATATCGAAAGGCTGGGCATTCAAGAATGGAATATTGCTTTTATTTGCACTATTAAGGGCAAATTTAACCCCAAGATCTGCATAACGCCCACGCGCAGGGGCGAATTCTTTAAAATTTTGCTCGCTAAAATCGGTTATCTCAAACATCAACTCGCCTTTTGCATTAGCCCTGTCTCGCAAGCTATGAGCTACGAAATCGTAAAATTCGTCGTTTGTAAGCACGGCTAGACTTACGTTTATAGAGCAGTTTGCGCCCGTTTGAGCGTTAAATTCCATCATCTTTGAAAACGCAAATTTTGAGATCGGTAACTCAAATCGAGGCTCGCTTAATATCTGCGCAAAATCCTGCGGGGCAAGAATTCCGCGCTTTCCGCGATCCCAGCGTAAAAGCAGCTCATATCCGTAAATCTGCGCGCCGCTAATGATCGGCTGATAGAGCACGAAAAACTCCCCCTCTTCGATCGCCGCAGCAATCCCTTCCTCGCTAGGCCCGTCTGCTTCGGCGCGCTCAAAGATGCAGTAGCGGTTTTTGCCGCTCGTTTTGGCGCGATACATCGCTCTATCGGCGCGCGATAAAAGTCCTGGAAAATCGATCTTTTCGCTGCCGTCGTAAAACGCCGCGCCTACGCTGATGCTCGCGCTAATCTCATTGCCTTTAAGATTAAATTTCATCTTTGAAATTCCAAGCAGACGATCTAATAGCACATGCGCGGCATCCTTGCTTTGCAGATCGCCGATGATGGCGCCGAACTCATCGCCGCCGAGGCGCGCCAAGATATCGCCTTTACGCAGTAGCCCACTCATCGCCTTTGAGATAGCCTGCAAAAACATATCGCCGACCTCGTGCCCGTAGGTGTCGTTGATCGCCTTAAAGCCGTCAAAATCGATGAAAAGCACTGCCAT
>CAUUSU010000134.1:0-4716 GCA_963547835.1 uncultured Campylobacter sp. | reverse complement strand
GCGCTTGTTAGCGTGATGTGGGCAAATAACGAAACCGGCACGATCTTCCCCGTAAAAAAAATCGCGCAAATCGCACACGAGCATGGCGCGCTATATCATGCCGACGCGGTGCAAGCGATAGGTAAGATAAAGGTGAACGTGCGCAATGCGGACGTGGATTTTTTAAGCCTTTCCGGGCATAAATTCCACGCTCCAAAGGGCGTCGGCGCACTCTATATCAAAGATAGCAAGCCGCTTACGAGCCTGCTTCACGGCGGCGAACAGATGGGTGGGCGCCGCAGCGGCACGCTAAACGTAGCGGGCATCGTGGGGCTCGGCAAAGCTTTGGAGCTAGCGAATAAATTTATGGATTTTGAGCGCACGCAGGTAAGTAGACTGCGCGATAAGCTGGAGGACGCGCTTTTACAAATTCCAAACGTAAGCGTCGTGGGCGATCGCAGCATTCGCGTGCCAAACACTATCCTTGCCTCAATCCAAGGCGTCGAGGGAGAGGCGATGCTATGGGATCTGAATAAAGCGGGCATAGCCGCCTCTACTGGCTCTGCGTGTGCGAGCGAGGCGCTTGAGAATAACCCGATAATGGAAGCGATCGGCGCGGATAAAGAGCTGGCGCATACGGCGCTAAGGCTTTCGCTGTCGCGCTTTACGACGGAGGCGGAGATCGATTACGCGATCGAACATATAGGCAAAGCTATCGCTCGTCTGCGCGGGATTTCAAGCACATTTGCTTATGCGCCGCAAGGTTATGAGAAAAATAAAGGATAAAAAATGGCAAAAAATAGTTTGATAAACGGCTCGATCTGGGAGCAATACTCGCAAAAAGTGCAGGACCGCATGAATAATCCTCGCTATATGGGCGAGATCACCGAGGAGGAAGCGAAGGCTAGAGGCGGCAAGCTAGTGGTCGCGGACTTCGGCGCTGAAAGCTGCGGCGATGCGGTGCGGCTATATTGGCTGATAGATCCTAAAACCGATAGAATTTTAGACGCTAAATTTAAAAGCTTCGGCTGCGGCACGGCGATTGCGAGTTCGGACACGATGGCCGAGCTTTGTATCGGAAAGACCGTCGATCAGGCGGTGAAGATTACAAATTTAGACGTAGAGCACGCGATGCGCGATAATCCCGATGAGCCCGCCGTGCCACCGCAAAAGATGCACTGCTCGGTCATGGCGTACGACGTCATCAAGCAGGCTGCTGCGAATTATAAGGGCGTCGATCCCGCGCATTTCGAGGATGAGATCATCGTGTGCGACTGCGCGCGCGTGAGCCTCGGCACGATCAAAGAGGTGATTCGCCTAAACGACCTTCACACGGTCGAGGAGATCACGCAATACACGAAAGCGGGCGCGTTTTGCAAATCCTGCGTGCGCCCGGGCGGACATGAAGAGAAGGACTACTATCTGGTCGATATTTTAAAGCAAACCAGAGAGGAGATGGAGCGAGAGAGACTTCAAGCTCAAGCCGACGCGAGTGCCGCTAATAACGTGAAAGCGGGAGCGGAGATGAGCTTTGAGCAGCTAAATTTGATCGGTAAATTTAAAGCTGTCGAAGGGGTACTTGACGAAGACATTCGCCCAATGCTTCAGATGGACGGTGGCAATCTCGACGTCATCGACATTAGGCCTGCAGACGACGGCAAAACGGACATCTATATCCGCTATCTAGGCGCTTGTAGCGGCTGCGCCAGCGGTGCGAGCGGTACATTATACGCGATCGAAAATGTTTTGCAAGAAAATCTAAGCCCGAACATCCGCGTAATGCCGATCTAGGCTTATCGGTCGCTACGTTTCATCTTGGCTTGGTCTTTACGAAGTTTTAAGAGCTTGAGCTTCTGCGCAACAACGGAGCTAAATTTCGCCCCTTAGCTAAATTCGCAATTAGACGCTAAATCTGCGTAGAATTTCGCCGTTTGCTTTTAAGAATATCGTAAATTTTGCTAAGGTTTTCTAGCGTGAAATTCATCCGTAAATTTTGTCTATAAAATTTAATTAAAAGAGCTTTTTATTTCGCTCGTGTAAGTTTTTTATGAGATTTCGTTTGTAAATTGGACATAGAATTTCTCCGCGAATTTCATCTTTTCATAAATTTAGATGAAAATGCGCCATAAATCGCAGAATTTTAGCTGGCTATAATTTCTTTTTATTATAATTGCGCCTTATTTCAACTAAAAGGGGAGCAAATGAAAGTATTTGTTTTGGCAGCTCTGCTACTTGGTTTTCTATCTGCAAATTCTTTGGATCAGATCAAAAAAGATAGGCTCGTTCGCATAGGTGTATATAACGATCAGCCGCCGTTTAGTGCGCTCGTAGACGGCAAATATAGGGGATTTGAGATTGCTCTTGGCGAGAAGCTCGGTAAGGAGATTTTCGGCGATAATCCTGGCAAGGTAAAATTTATCCCGATCACGGCTTCAAGGCGCATTAGCGCTTTACAGCGTAATGAAGCGGATATGGTGATTGCGACCTTTACTCCGACGCCCGCGCGAGCGAAAAAAGTAGATTTTTCGGAGCCTTATTTTAAGGTGCAGGTAGGTGTGCTAGCCAAAAAAGACGAAAATGTCACGAGCTTCGATCAGCTGCGCAAAAAGAGGATTTTTGTCATCAAACACTCTCCTATTCACAATTTCTTACGCAAAGCGGGCTTCAGAAAGAATTTGAATTTCTGCGCCAGCTCGGCTAAATGCTACCGCGCTTTCAAAAGGGCGAAAAATGCCGTGCATGTCGATGATAACCTAATCCTGCACGCATACGCAATCATCGATAATAAAACGCAGGTTGCTTTGGATGGTCTAGGTAAGCAAACTTACAACGCAATCGCCGTGCAGAAGGGCAATAATGCGCTGCTAGAGCTAATCAATACATCTTTAGCAGGACTAAAAAAAGATGGATTTTTGGATAAGACCTTTGATGATACGCTCGGGATTTTTTATCATGGCACGATCGATAAGAAGGAATTCTTGGTTGAATAAAATTTCGTGCAGAATTTAATTCGTGCGTTTGATTCCCGCGTAAAATTCGATTCATTGTAATGATGGAGCGAGAAATACGTTGCAGGCTTAATTGCTCTTAGAATTCGGTCTTGATTTTGCTTGCCTCTCCTAAAGCGCAGATTTTATCGAAATTGGTGAGGCTATTTAAAACGCGCGTACCACTAGCGCGAAATTCCATTTTCGGAAGTAAAATTTTAAGCGATTCGGCTGCATTTAAAATTTACGCAACTTTTATAGAGTCCGTTTCAATTTTGCGTCTCACAAAGTCCGCGCTAGCTTGTAAAATTCTATTTTTAGCTCTAAATACTTGCTTTTCTGCTGCAACTTTATGATTTAAATTTTGAAAAATTTCTCCAAAAGGAGTTAACCCCCCAAGCGCTATTGCCGCCTCGGTATGTAGAATTTAAAATTTACGTCCTACATCAAAGGCAAATCTTATGCAAAATAGGCGCTAAGTGAGCAGGCGGAGCAAATAATTTCAAATTTAGTGGTATCTGTCTTATCGAGTGCCGCGAAGCTGCATATTACAAAGACGCGGCGAATACAAAGAATGGTCGTAAAATTTTACCCCAAGAGCCAATCTTGATTTATTTCACCAGCTCGTAGTTATACTCTTTCGTGCCGTCGAGTAGATTTGTGACGTTGTAGCCTCGCTCGTTTAGGGCTTTGGCGAGCTTGGCGCTGCGGTTGCCGCTGTAGCAGTGTGCGATCATCTTTTTGTCTTTATTGGCCTCAAGCACGTCCTTGTAGTTTTCTAAAGGCTCGCCGTCAGGAATATTTATCGCGCCTTTCATATGCCCTGCGTTGTAGTCTTTTTTCTCGCGCACGTCGATAATCAGCACGTTCGGATTATTCGCTATTTTCAAAAACCCTTCCGCGTTTATGCTGCCGACCTTATACAGCTCGTAGTCGTACTGCTTCACGCCAGGCGCGTTCATAAGCACATTGAAGCCCTTTTGTTTAAGCAGATCAAGCGCCTTGCCGCTGCGGTTGCCGGTGTTGCAATAAAGCACGACGTTTCTATCCTTGTAGGCGTTTATCTCGTCCAGTCTGCTTTCCAGCTGCTCAAGCGGGATGTTGATCGCGTGCTTTACGTGGCCTGCAGCATATTCCTCCGCGCTTCTAACGTCGATGACTAGATAATTTTCTTTTGCTCTATTGTCCTCCTCTATCGCCGATAGCGCCGCGCCGCTTATAGAGTAGCCGCTAGGCTGCTGCGTCTCGGCACTGCAAGTCGCAAAAGATCCCAATGCTGCTAGCAAAACCGCGCTTTTTAAAATTTTGTGAGAAATAAATTTCATATGGTTCCTTTGAATTTTAGCTTTTAAAGCGGGGGATTATATCAAAAAATTTAGCTAAATAGTGTGAATTTACGCCGTTAGCAGATGTGAGCGATCAAGTAGGCGATTTGCTTGCAAAAGCAAAAGAGCGATAAAATTTAAAAGTTCGGTCAAGCGCTCGAGCAATACCAAAAGATAGGGGTTAAAATATATAGACCGCCACAATAAACGCTCTTAGACAAAAGCCGCCCGCAAGCACGCCGATCTTTTATCTCCTTGCCGTCGCCGTGTGCGCTACGCTCGCTTGTCGCGCCTGCTCGCCGCCTTAGCTTGCGAAGTCTGCGCTTGAACTATAAAATTTTAACCTCTAGCTCGAGCGTGACGCCGAAGCGCTGCAAAACCCGCTCGCGAGCGAGATCTATCAGGCTCATCACATCCTCAAAGCT
>CAUUSU010000133.1:0-4719 GCA_963547835.1 uncultured Campylobacter sp. | reverse complement strand
CTCTAGTTCGGCTAAGACAGTATTTATTTTGTTTTGCTTGATTTCAAAGCTTGATTTTTTAGTGCCTCTTTCATCAAATTCTGCAGCTTCGATTAGATCTCGTAGCTTTATCTCCGCGGTATCTTTTTTGTCTTCTAATAGCTTGCGTAGCTTTTTTAGGACGTTGCTGATATTTTGTATCGTGATTTGGTTTCGAAGAAGCATATCTTTAGAATATTCGAAGTCTTTAACATCGTATAAAATTATGCAATCAGCTTCTTTCATCTTTTTTTCGTCTCTTGCACCCCGGCCCGATTCTTGCATATATGATTCTAGCGAATCAGACAGCATATAGTGTATTACGGCTCCTATATCGCCCTTATCTATACCCATACCAAACGCTGTGGTAGCGACTACGATATCGATTTTGCCTTCTTTAAATTCTGTTAAAATTTCGTTCTTCTTACCTTCGCCTTCTTCTTCGTCTAATTTTGCGTAAAAAGGTTCGATTTTTAATTTTAAAAATTTTTCACTTAGTTTTTCACTTAGGTCTCTGCAGCCTTCTGCACTAGATGGAAGATAGATTATAGTAGGGACAATCTTTCCTCCGTTCCTTTTCATTAACTCTTTTATTTCATTTACTAAGCATTTAAATTTTTCCGTATCTTTTTCATCATCATTGTTTATCTTTATGGCTTCATATTTTAAATTTTTCCTTTTCGGCGAAGCGATAAATTCTTTTAGATCTAAATCAAGCTCCTTTTTAAAATATTCTTTGATTTCATCTATTACCTCTCGCTTAGCGGTAGCGGTAAAACAAGATACGGCTATTTTATCTTGATAATCACGCCCCTTTAGTTCTTTTATCGCCTTGGCGATATAAAAGTAATCGTGCCTAAAATCATGCCCCCACGTTGAGATGCAATGCGCTTCATCAATGACGAACCTATCGATATATCGCTTGCTAATGGCGTTAAACACCATTTCCGAGCGCAGTGATTCGGGCGCTATATATAAAATATCGACGCTGCCGTCTCTTACTCCTTTTAAAACGACTTGCTTTTCGTAATACGAGAGATAGCCGCTGCTAGCGTAAATTTTAAATTTTTTGGAACCTTTCTTTTGTGCGAAATTTTCCACCTGATCTTTCATAAGCGCCTGAAGCGGAGAGATGACGATCGTAAGCGGCTTATAGATACTCGCTTTAATGAGTGCGGGAAGTTGAAAAGTATAGGTTTTACCGGCACCAGTAGGCAATACGGCTATAAAAGATTCGCCTTTAAGAGTCGAGTCGATGATCTGCTTTTGTGAAATCTTACTAGAACCGTCTATGGTTTCAAATTCTTTAAATTCGTCTATTCCTTCGAATATATCTTTAGATAATTCCAAGGCATCTATTTCTTGCAGATCGAATCGAATTTCTTTTAAAATTCTCATTACGTTCGGATATTTTTTTAGTATGATAGATGAGATTGCAGAATAGTTATCATTAAAAAATATAAACGCTAAGGCAAAGGCAAAAGCAGTAGGATTTTGCTTAAATAATTCATTAAATTTTACCTCGTCGCAGATTACATCTACAAACTTCTTTTTATTGCCGTTTTCGGTATTTACGATTTCGTCTTTTAAGCTTCGGTATATATTTATCGAGTTTGGTTTTTTAATGCCTTTATAATTAAAATATCCTTGAAAATGTTTGTCGTCGTTTAGCAGATAGACGAATGCATCCTTTAAATTTTCAGATAGTCCGTCAAATTTCTCATCAAGTTTTTTGAATAATTTTCTGCATTCTTCCGCATCCGATACGGGATCGTTTATAATCGTTTTAGTTCGATCGTCGTCTAAATTTAAAGAGTATCGCGATAGGCTATCGTCTTTATATATTTTGTCGTGAGTAGTTTTATATAGCTTTTCTAGCTTATGGTCCAAATAAGTAGGTTCTAAAAGCATCGAAAGAAATAGCGTATCGATGATTTTTCTATTTTTAAAAAGATTTTCATCTAATTTAGTCCTATCGAAATCCACTATGTTATGCCCACATACGTAATCGATGTCGTTTGATTTTAGAATTTCGCATATTTTTTGATCGCGATCCTCCTCTTTTTCAAATTTAAATTCCTTCGTAGAGCCTTGTTTATTTGCGCCGCTTGATATTACGATGCCGACTTTGAATACGTTATCTATGTCGCCATTGGGAGTGTTGCCATAATATTCCAAATCCATAAACGCTATTTTAGCCATGATTTATTCCTTATGGTAAAATTTTGTAATTTTACTTGCTTTGCGTTAATGGTAGGAAAAATAATATGAATTTTATAAAGCTATTGAACTTTTAGCAATAGATGAAATTATCCAGACTCAAAGCCCTTGGAATTTTGAAATTCCAAGGGTTTTGAATTTTTAAAATTTCGCCGCTTTAGCGTGCAAAATTTCGTACGGTCTCTCGCGTAAGCTTTAAAATTTATACGCCACGCTTAGCTTGAAATTTCGTCCCGGCTCCCAGTCGATAGCGTTTGAATCACCGGTGAAATCGGCGCTGCGCTGTGAGTGCGACGCGTAGGCTTTATCAAAGAGATTGTAAACGCCCGCGTTGATCTCAAGCCCTTTAAATCGCCCGCTATCCGGAGCGTAGGTCACATATAGATCGTGAACCGCGTAGCTAGGCACTTTTGTTTTTTCGTTGCTATTTGCGGAGGCTACGTTTTTGGAGTCAAAAAAGAGTAAGTTATAGCCCAGCAGTAGATCCGCCGCAGAGATTGCGTACTCGGCATTGAAGGTGTATTTATCGCCATAGTCGCGGTAGCCGATGATGTTTGAGCTTAGATAGCCCGAGCCGCTGCGTACGCGGTCTTTATATTCTACGTGCTGGTGTGTGTAACCCGCAGCAAGGCTCAAATCATCTAATATCAATCTTGCGTAAAGCTCGACGCCGTCGATATCCGCACCGCCTGCATTAGCCCTGCATAAGGTGCCCTGCGCGCCTCCCGGGCAGCCGACGATTCCGCCCACCGCATTGTTATCTACGATGAGATTTTTATACTCCGTTCTGAAATACTTCGCAGTTAGGCTTACTGAGGAATTTTCTGCCAGATCGCTTTTGTAGCGACCGCCTATTTCGTAGGCGTTACCCGTGGTGGCCTTTAAATTTTCATTGGCCATCCAGCTTAGTGGTCTGCCGCGGCTAGTACCCGCAGCCATCATGCTCTCCATTACGTCAGGTCCTCTAAATACTCGCGCATAGCTCGCAAACGCTCCAAATCCCGCGCCGATCTCGTAATCAAGCGCCAAAGCAGGGCTTACTTCGTCGAATTTATATTTGTAGCTAGAGATATTAGCGCCTCTGCCGTTGTAAGTCTTTAGCTCGTGCCTTTCGTAGCGCACGCCAGGAGTTACCGTAAGCCCGCCGTATCGCATAGCATCCTCGATATAAAAGCTATAATTGTCGACCTTTTCGGGGCGCAGATTGCCGGGCTTAACGTAGTTTTCGGAGCGGTAGTAATCAAAGCCGTAACGCAGCGTATGCGCTAAATCGCCCGTTTCAAATTTACTCTTAGCGCCGATTTTGCCTCCTTTGGTTTCGACGCCCCATTTTACATTTGTCGAGGTTGATCCGATGCGTTGATGCTTTGTGTAGTATCCCGTGATGTCGAGCTCTAGCAAGTCGCTTGGATTATACGTGTATTTGATCGTGTGCGTATCGCGCTCGTATTTGCGGTTATCCAGCTGTCCGTTTAGCCATGAGCCAAATTCCGGTCGCAGTGGATAGAGACCTTTATACTGCATATGCTCAGTAGAGAGCGAAATTTTATGAAAATCCAAAAAGCTATAGCCCGCTTTTAATAAATAATTTATATCGTTGCCGTCGCCGCCCGTAGGCTTGCCGTTGCCCGATTCGCCGAAGCCGTATCCGTAGTGCTTAAACGCAGCAAGCATATCTAGGCTATCAAACGCTCTGCCGTAGAGCATCGCACTTTGCGAATAGCCTTCGTTATTGCTCGTATAGCCCACTTTGAGCTTGGCGCCGATATCCTGACCGTCCTCAAGCATGTCAGAAGCGTCTACTGTCCTGAAGGCAACTGAGCCGCCCAAAGCGCCCGAGCCGTTCACGACTGAGCGCGCGCCTACATCGACCTCTACGGCTTTGATAAGATCAGGATCGATTAGTAAATCGGCGTTGTGATGAAAGGTATTGCCGTTTTGCTTCGCGCCGTCAATCGTGATATTTAAGCCACGATCGCTTACGCCACGCATATAAATTTTTTGATTCATGCCGTTGGTGCCGCCCACATACACGCCCGGAATGTCGCGAAATACGTCTTTTACGAGCGTAGCGTTGCGAGTATTGATTTTGATATCATCCACGGTGCTAGGCGTGCTAGAATCGCTAGTAACTTCGATTACGCCTAGGCTTTGCCTATTTGAATCTTTGCTTTTGGATACGTCCGTAGCGCTTGATTTCTCGTCCGCTTGTGCGCTTAAGCAAAGAACCGCGCACAAAGACAAAGCCAGATGAAATTTTTTCATACGAAACCCCTAAATGATAAGTAAGATTAAAAAACGGCAAATAGTATAAAATTAATCCTTTATTTTATATTAATTATCAAGATGTTTTAAAATCATTAGAATTCTATCACCGAATGCTTTGTTATCATTAAATAAAGCTAAATGATAAAATATAATTTAAATATCGCTCATCAAAATTTTAGTAAAAATTAAATCTACTTTTGATAAAATCGCTCA
>CAUUSU010000132.1:0-4777 GCA_963547835.1 uncultured Campylobacter sp. | reverse complement strand
GGCAGACTTCCCGCAAAGAAGCTACTGCCGCTACAATCGGGCATCGGCAACGTCGCTAACGCTGTGCTTAGCTCACTACAAGGCGCCGGCTATCAAGGGCTGCAGTGCTACTCCGAGGTGATCCAAGACGGCATGCTAGATCTCATCAAAAGAGGTGTCGTAGGCACTGCAAGTGCCACGGCGCTATCGCTTAGCCCCGCAGGCGTCGAGGAATTTCAAAAAAACATCGATTTCTACCGCAAGCACATCATACTGCGTTCACAAGACGTTTCCAACTCGCCAGCACTCATCAGAAGGCTTGGCGTCGTGTCGATGAATGGCATGCTTGAGGCAGACATCTACGGCAACGTAAACTCCACCAATGTTATGGGGTCGCAGATGAAAAATGGCATCGGCGGTAGCAGCGACTTTGCTCGCAACGGATATTTGTCGCTATTTCTTAGCCCGTCGCTTGCTAAAGGCGGTGCAATCAGCGCTATCGTGCCCTTCGTAAGCCATGTCGATCATACCGAACACGACACCCAAGTCATCATCACCGAATATGGCATCGCCGATCTGCGCGGTAAATGCCCTCGCGAACGGGCTCGCGCGATGATAAGCATCGCGCACCCCACTTACCAAGACGCGCTGAAAGATTATTTCGAGCGGGCATGTGCGCAGCCCTGTGCGGGGCATACTCCACACATCTTAAGTGAGGCGCTGTCGTGGCATCAAAGATTTAAGGATACGGGGAGTATGAAGGCTTAGAGCGAATTTGCTTGAGCTAATGCGCTAAAGCTTAAACCCCTTCTTGCTGAAGCGGGGAGTTTGCACTTAAAAATTCCGCCTACATTTGAAAGCTCTATCGCTAATTAGAGTAAAGCTCGTTAAAATTTTTATTTTGTAAAGCTCGCGCGAAATGTTTATAAAATGAATGGATCGAAATTTGCGCCATAAAATTTTAAAATTTGCAGGCGGGTTTAAGGCACGGAATTTAAAATTTTATCGCTACGAAATTTTAAAATTTAGCCCTAAATTTGCAGCTCGCGCATTTTAAATTTTAAAATTCTACGGCTTGGAATTTTAAAATTTTGAACTTCGCAAAATTTCATCCATAAATCCGCTATCAAATTTTAAATTTAGCTCTCACTTCATTTGCCAAGCCAATCCTAGCTATAAGACGCGCCATAAGTTTGCGATAAAACCGCGCAGTATCTGCCAAGATAAATTTCGTATGAATTAAAGCGGCGACTTGCTAAATCAAAATTTATCGCCTTACGAAAGCGATCTTTGGGCTATAAATTTAAAGAGGCGGGCTATAAAGTCGCGGCGAGATGAGATTAGAATTTTATCCTCGAAGGCTCCATTGGCTTGCTGTAGAAGTAGCCTTGCATATATTTAATCCCCATCTCTTCTAAGATGATTGAAATTTCGTGGTTTTCTACGTATTCGGCGATGAGCTCGTAGCCCTGCTTGCGCGCGAAGTTAGCGATGGTTTCGACGATAGCGCGCGAGTTTTTGTCGTTTGCGATATTTTTGATGAGCGCTCCGTCGATCTTTATGTAATCCACGTCGAGCGTTAAAATTCTATAGTAGTTGGAGTATCCGCTGCCAAAATCGTCTATCGCGACCTTGCAGCCGTAGTTTTTGGCTACGGCGATGAAGCTGCGTAGGCTCTCGTAATCGTCAAATTCCTCGCTTTCTAAAATTTCAATGAATAGATTTGAAGCGTTTGGACTGGATGCGAGCTTGCGCTCTAAAAGCTCCTTGATACCTTCGTTTGCGATGTCAAAATATGAAAGATTTATGCTAAAGCAAGTCCCTGCGAAGCGGTCTAGCAAGCGAAAGGCTTCGTTTATTACGACCTGAGTTAGCGGGATGTAGAGCGAGGTTTGCTTTGCGATGTCGATAAACTCACCCGGGCAGCGCGTCTTACCTGAGCGGTCGATTAGGCGGATTAGAATTTCATATACTAACGGGACATAATCACCGCCCTCGGTGCCGTATGTGTTACCGCTAGGATCGCGGTGGGTGATATCAAATATGGGCTGAACGAGCACAAAGACTTGATTTTTCTTGATCGCATTTTGAATGGTGTTGATCATAATCTGATTTTGAAGATATTTTTCCTCAATCGCATTTGGGCGCGAATAAAAGCCCACATGCTCGTTTTTGCTCTGCGCCTCATACATCGCCATAACCGCCTGAAAGACCCTATTTGCGCCGCCCGCTACGTCTGCACGCTCGCTCACGCCCATCGTGATATTTAAAGGCGCGGAGGCAAAGCCCTCGGTCGTATGGAGATTAAAAACCTTGTCGGTGAAGTATTTATTTATGATCTCCACGTCGCGCGCGACATTTAGTCCCTCGTAAAATAGGCAAAACTCATCCGATTGGATGCGAAAGATACTGGCTTTGATCTCGTGCGATTCGATACACATTGCAAGCGTGCGCGCAAAGGAGCGAAGAATTTCGTTCGTCGTCTCCGCCTTGTAAAAAAGCCGTAAATTTGCAAAATTTACGATAGTGATGTAGATCGCTACGCCCGTTTTTTCGGCGTTTATTAGCTCATATAGCGCCGCTTCGTTGCCCTGGCCCGTAAGATGATCGATATAGACTTGATTGTTTAAGCTCTCCTTTGCGCTCGCAAGAGCTAGTTTCATAATCTCGCGCTCGCCGATATCATGCGCGTAAAGCGCATATAGCGGCGGCTTGGATGCAGCGGCGATATTTGCTAGCCTTAGGCTCACATCGGCTAGTTCGCCGTTTTTACGAAGCAGGCGCGTATCTTTGGCGCTTTTATTTACCATCGCAGGAAGTTCGGTCCCTTTATCTTTGGGCATCAAAACTCCAAGATCGCTCTCTTGCAGCTCGCTTTGTTCGTAGCCGCTTAAGCTAAGCGCGCTTTTATTAGCGTATAAAATTTTAAAGCTCTGATCTGCTAAAACTATCGCTTCGCCTGCTTGCTCACATAGCGCGCGATAGGGCGCGAGGGCGCGTTTGCTACGCAAAGCATCGGAATTTATGATGTAAGTAAGCAGTAAAAACGACAAAAACACCGCCGTGTAAAGCATAGTCATTTGCATAAACGAGCCGTAAAATTCCTCGCTAGCGTAAGAAAATCGCTCGCGCAGGCTTGCGAAGCGCTCATTTAGCAACGAGAGATTATCGCTTACGATGATATTTTGCCGCTCGAAATTCCTTAAAATTTGTCGCGCGATTCCTATAAACGCAGCTTCGTCAGGGCTTGACGCATCTGCGCTTTCTAGCGCGCTTTTCAAAGCGGAGATCTCGGAGCGATTTTTATAGTTAAGCCCTAAAATTTGAGAGTAGAGATTTGCTCTTTGCGCATTTGCGCCACTGGATAAAAATTTTTGCTGCAGACTTTGAAAAAGGATTAAATTCTGCGAATTTAAAGCTCCAAGCTCGTCCAAAAGTGAAATTTTATCGCTAAAAGCGCTTCCGATCGCGCGCACATCGCTGCTAAGTCCGATTTTATCAATGATTTTGTCTTTTTGCAGAGCTTGTAGCACCTGATAGATGCCGCGCATATCGGCATTTGCGATCGAAAAGTCCCTTCTTGCGATTTTTGCATCAAATAATATATTTAGGCGATTGTCGGCATTATCGATCAAAGCTAGCTCGCGCGAAATCGTGCTAAATCTCGCTACATCTCTTAGCGACGAGAAATAATTCCCGGCGATGATTATGCCTAATATCATAATCCCCACCATCAAAGCCCACATTATCTTATCTTTCATCCTGCGCCTCCGTCATCTCGCCCTTAAGTGTGGCTAAAAAGCTCATCAAAGCATCAAGCTCCCCATCGCTAAGATCGTATTTTAGCAGATCCTTTGCGATCTGCCGCACCGCAAGACGCAAATCCGTCTGCCCGTTTACGTAAGGCGCGGTTTGCGTGATATTGCGCAAGCTAGGCACGCGGCGCAACTCAAATCCATCAGAAGTGAGCCTATGCCTAGGCGCATCCTCCTCTTCCGTGCTTGGACGAATTTTAGTAAAGCTGCCGGTGCCTAGGCTAACGCCGTTGTGACATGCCGAGCATAGCCGCACAAAAAGCACATATCCGTTATATTCGGCATCATTTAGCTTAACCTCGCCGCGCAAAAATCGGTCAAATTTGGAATTTATCGCCGTTTTGGACTTTAAAAATTCCTTTAGCGCATCAATGAAGTTCGCCGTATTTGCCTCGCCGTAAGCACTTTCAAAAGCCTGCTTGTAGGCTAAATTCTTCCTGATGAGCTCTAAAATTCTATCTTCGCTCGCGTCCAGTTCATTCTCGCTAAAAACCGACGCCGCAATCCGCGCTTCAAAGCCCGCGAAATTATAATCGCCCAAGTAGCGATCAAAGTAATAAGAATTTATTAGCGTAGGCACGCGTCCATCGCGCACCGAAGCGCCTGAGTCGTTTAGATAGAAGTTGTGGCAACTCTCGCAGGAGCGGCCTTTGCGGCTAAATCTTACGTCGGTAAAAATTTTTGCGCCCAGCCGCGCCTTTTGTGGATCATATTTAGGCATCTCAAGCGGCGTAAAAAGATTGCCGCAAAGCCCCAAAAGCGGCGCCAGGCTAAATATAAAACAGCTTAAAGCTCGCTTCGATCTCATCGCTTATCATCCCGCCTTTAGCCCGCTTTTTCAAAAGCTCCTCGATCTCGCGCTCGCTAGCCTCCGCGCCGTCCATATGCAGGTGCCACGCGGCGTTTTGCACAGCTTCTTGCAGGCTGCGTTTTTGCTCGCGCCTCTCGGTTAAAATTTCGCTTTTAAACTTGATGTCGCGCGC
>CAUUSU010000131.1:0-4822 GCA_963547835.1 uncultured Campylobacter sp. | reverse complement strand
AACGTCTGTATTATCTAACAAATTTCCTCATTATAATTGGTGTTTGCAACTCTTCATCAATAAAAACAGTTTGATTTTTAAAGATATTTGTCTTTTTAAATTCCCTATTTTGTAATGAAAATCTTTGTTTTATTGTTTTTGGAGTTTCTAAAAATTTACCATATCCATCAAGTATAGTAAATATAGCCATATCAATTGGTTTTCTCGGCAAAGATGAATAATCATAACTTCTTGCCATCATATAAAGTTCTCCTGGGATATCAAAATTTGCAGGTATCACAGTACCACAATAAATCATTTCATCGCTTTTAAAAGCCTTTATATCATCAACAGACACAACATTTACCAAGTCACTACTTCGCCCAAAAACGAGTTGATAAACGGGAGATAAAAAACTCTTTGCAACATCCTCATTGTCTAAATAAAGCGTCAAATAGCAATTAAAAAGCTGTTCTCTTTTAAAGGCATCACTACTTGGATAAATATCACCCTGATAATAAACATCTTTACTTTTGGATAAATTAGTGGGCCTGTTGAGCATTATTTTTCCATCATCATTTTTAAATTTATAGATAGTTTCTATATCCTGAAAAATAGCCTCGTATCTAAAAATATAAGAAAAAGATAAATTTCCGAAATCATATGAACCATAGGATGCTGCTATCAGTCCCTGTAGCGTACTATATGGTATAGACTTAATACTCAATTGATTATTTATCATCATATTTGGATATCTAAAACTGGCGCTAATAGACGACAGCAAAACCCTATACAATTTCATTATTATTCCATCTGATTGATAATTTTTTCTATATTTTCAAATACAAATTTATCTATCGTTTCGGCAACATTCCCCGTATGAAATTTGATATTGCCGTTTATATTTGATAAATCCATCAAATCAGAATCAATATTTTTCATAAATGATAAATTTTTACCTATATATATGTCGCTTAAAATATACTCCTTATAATCATTAGCTATACTTAACAGAACTTCTTTTAATGACTCTATTTTATTTTTGTCATTAAATAAAATACTGCTAAAAGGATTGCTTCCTCCCTTTAATATGCAAAGAATTACAAAATCGGGTCTTACGCTAGCATAGTTCGTAGTTCTACCCGCTCCTCCATCCAGAATTTTCAATGCCGATATTAGCTCGCCTATCCTTTGTATTCTCGTTTGATTATCCAATCTTATTTTTTCAACGCCATCATACCTCTTATCCTTAATTATTTTGGTATTACCATTGGCTTTTTCCTCAAATGTATCTTTTGATATATTTTGATAACCAGAGCGATTCATAGAAGTAAAAGTTCCGGCTTGGTCTAAGTCTACAGAAAACATCCCTTTCAATATTGTTGAGTAAATCTCTCTACTATAAATAGCGGGAGTATCATCCTGCCTATTCATTACGCAAAATTCATCCAGCGGCTTGCTTGGATTTACGGCAACTAAAATCGAATTTTTAAGAGGGCTCGTTCTGGTAAGAGTTTTATCTTTCGTCTTTGGTTTTTTGCTTTTTTTAGAAGTGTCACTATCGCTTTCTTGATCTAAAATTTCCTCTTTTTGAGCACTCATATAGCCAAACAAATCATCATCTGCATAAGAAAACGGATCAGCCTTTGTAAGATATTGTTGCCCTTTAACGTTTGTTATAGGGCTTAACTTCCAGCCTTGAATAAAGCAAGCTTCTCTCCACCAATATCTCCAGGCTTGCCCGGAAACAAAAGGGTAAATATCTCTCCCTTTTTTTATAGTTTTTGTTAGGGTTTTATTTTCGTTAATGCCACCCTTATCTATGCAAAGATTATTAAGTCTAGCGCCATCTACATCCAGTAAAACCAATCCATGTATAAAATAATTTTGAATATTATTCATCTTCATCTTCTCCTTCTACGATATTCATATCATCTATTTCTTCTTTTGTTAGATTATTTATCATTTGCTCAAAAATAGCAACAAATAATATATCTCTAGTTTGAGCAAAATAGCTATCTGTTGGTAAAATTTTTAATACAAAATCATCCACGTTAAAAAGCAGCTCGTTACTGTTTTCTTTGGCGTAATCTTTAAACATATGCACTAAAAGCGTTCTAAAACTATTCAGACTCCTTTGTCTTCCAAGTTCTCCTAATCGCTTTTTTGCATTCTGCAATGTAGCCATTTTTGTGGCGACTTCCTTTAAGAAATCAAGCCTTTCTTTGTTCATATGCCTTACCTTTATTAAATATTTAAATAACAAACCCCTATAGGCTTTTGTTAAATCTTTTAGAACAGCTCTATTTTTTTCATTTGTCATATCTACTCTAAATTTTTTAAGTATCATAGAAGTTATATCTTTACCGTTAATAAAATTTGATATTAAAGTATTTCTATATAACTTCTTTGCATCATCAAACGACAACCTTTTAACTTCCTTTCGATCTTTAAAATACAACTCTTCGCCTTCTATCTTCAAAGAACAAAAGTTATATCTTAAAATACCATTCCATACATTTAAAATATCTCTATTGCCACTAATATATCCCTGAAATTGTTTTGGTGAAATATCTTGCATAAAAGATATTAAATCAGTATAAATATGATAAATATTAATATCTGGGCTAGCACCAAAATTACTAAAATGATAAAATACTACATCGCTATCTATAGAATTTGGTATGTCTTGTATTAAATTCTCTAAAAATATATAGATAAAATTATGAATATAATTTACTTCTGATACTATAAGCGATTCATTGGGAGATAAAATAAACATCTTTTTTATTTTATCTATATTTTTACTTGCCCAGTAACTGTTTATCTTATCAGATGATCTTATAAAAAGCAATTGCTTATCAACTTTAATAGTATTTAACGGTAAAGCAAAAAGAGAGATATAGCAATTTTGACATATCATAGTTTCTTGAAAAGATGAAGAAAAATTTGAATTAGTAGCAGAAAATCCAAGCGGCAGGATAGTTCTATCACCCAAGCAGATAGTCTTATTTTTGCCACAGCACACACAGATATTGCCAGTTTTTGGTTCGTCATTTAAAATTTTATCAATTATTTTTAAAGTATCATCTGAAGATTTCTTATTTGCC
Source organism: uncultured Campylobacter sp. (assembly GCA_963547835.1). GTDB lineage: Bacteria > Campylobacterota > Campylobacteria > Campylobacterales > Campylobacteraceae > Campylobacter_B. The sequence continues at coordinate 1,733 of CAUUSU010000131.1, read as the reverse complement.
CCATGTAGCCAATAACTAGAAAGCTTATTCTTTTCCCAAATCTTTGTATATAATTTTAAAATTTTTTCTATAATAGCTTTAAGTTCATCTTTATCTTTAAAATTAGTTTTACCGGCAAATTCAATCAATCCTAATCTACCATTTTCAACAAAAGGATCACCAGCCACAAAAGAAAAATCTAAATTCAATTTTATTCCTTTCGATATTAAAATATTACTCACTTATATTTAAAATATTCTTAATAATAGAATTATATGATTAAAAATATATTCTACTTTCATATTAAATTTAAAGATAGTAAATTACCTAATGTTAACAAAATTGCTTTTCTTCCACCACCTCCATAAACCCCACTCCGCAGTTCATACATCCGCTTCCGACGCCGGCATCAAGGATCAAATTTATGAGCTCGGGCTGCGCATAAATTTTCCATTTTGCTTGCCAAGCCTGAACCGGCGAGCGGTTATTGCCGTAATAAAAATTAAATGGATTTTGCAAATTTTGCCAGAGCAAATTTAGCTCGAATTCGCCGTCATATCTGCGCCCGGTAAGCGTTTCAAATCTTTGCAAGGCGTTTGTTTTCATCATCTCAAGATGTCTGGAATCTTGCGGTTGCAAATAAATTTTATGCCCCAAAAGCCCGCCTACCGCGCATGCTACGCAGCCTTGCAGTACCGCTTCGCTTTGCGCGGTCCTGTGTTCGCTAACCGCCACAGTCGTATCGCACAAGCAAAGCTCGCCTAAGCTTAACCCGTCTTTTAGCACGGCAAGCGCGATTATTTTTTCAAATTCCGGCTCATAGGAGGTAAATCTAATCCGCAAATTTGCGCCCTTTAAGCGAAAATCAAAATTCGTTCGTTTAAAAATTTTGCCGCTGGGCTCATGCCTATATCCCTCGTGCTCGACACTTGGCAGATAGCGGTAGATGTAGCCCTGGATGAGCTGAGGCAACGCCTTTGAAATTTTTAAATTTGCGCTCGGCAAACGTGAGGTTATCGTGAGCATTTTTATCCTTGAATTTGCTAAATTTTTAATGCAATTATAAAAAATATTGCATTAAAAATCGGTTTTGCGCAAAAGTGCGGCGAAATTTCAAATTTTGCCCGTCAAATTCGCTAAAATATCCGCAAAAATCACGCAAGGAGAGCAAATGAAATACGATTTTGACGCGCCGGTGGAGCGAGGCGGGACGTATTCGTCAAAGTGGAAAACGAGCAAAGACGAGCTGCCGATGTGGGTGGCGGATATGGATTTTAAGGTCGCGCCCGAAATTTTAGAAGCGCTGCAAAAGCGCCTGGATAACGGGGTTTTTGGCTACTCATACGTGCCGCAGGAGTGGAGCGAGGCCGTCTGCTCGTGGTGGAGCAGGCGCCACGACGTCAAATTTGACCCGAGCTGGCTGATTTTTTGCACGGGCGTGATCCCGATCATCAGCTCTGCGGTGCGCAAATTTACGAGCGTGGGCGATAAAATCGTGATCCAAAGCCCGGTCTATCACGTCTTTTACCGCAGTATCGAAAACAACGGCAGGATCGCGCTTACAAACGAGCTGGCCTACGACGGGCGCGGCTACGATATAGACTTTGCCGACCTCGAAGAAAAGCTCGCCGACCCGCTAGCGACGATGTTTATCCTTTGCAATCCGCACAATCCCGTCGGCAAAATTTGGAGCGCCCAGAAGCTAGCCAAAATCGGCGAACTATGCGCTAAACACGGCGTTTTGGTGATCTCTG
>CAUUSU010000130.1:0-4845 GCA_963547835.1 uncultured Campylobacter sp. | reverse complement strand
ACCAAATCGTTCGTCATCGTTCCGTTTCCTAGCGTGTTGGCAAGACCTGCCACTGTAGGAGCGTGTCAAAGACGGGCGCAGTGATCGACGTTGTTGCTGCCCTGAGCGCGGAAAAATTTCTGAAAAACGTAGTTGTCTTCGTTATTTGAGCGCGCCGAGCTAAAACCCATTATTGAGCTTGGGCCATATTTAGCGACGGTCTCTTTAAATTTAGACGCTACAAAATCGTAAGCCTCTTCAAAGCTTACCTCCTCAAGCTTACCGCTTCTATCAAATACTCCGTTTTTCTTACGGATCATAGGTTTGGCAAGGCGTTTTGGAGAGTTTACAAACTCCCAGCCGAACATCCCTTTTAAGCATAGCTCGCCGTCATTTACGTGGTGGGCCTGCGTAGGGCGCGCGTTTACGATCCTGCCGTCTTTTACGATAAGATCGATACCACAGCCGGTGCCGCAGTAAGGACAAGTCGTTTTGACAATCTTTTCTCTGGACTGCATAATATTCCTTTCAAGAATTTTGGTTTGCACGGCTATTATACTTTCTAGATTATAAAAGAATTTTTAAATTAGTGAATTTTTTTAAGCAAAATTTAAGTAATATGCAAATATCGCATATCAAATTGAATAGTTAAATTTTACGCTTTTGCTTCGATAATGACGGCGTTTTAGCGTAAAATTTATCGCTTATCGCAAAAGACGCTTTTTAAGCTAACTTTTATAAATTTAATAGAATTTTGAAATTATATTACCCTCCGTTTTATTTCAAAGCGCGATTAAATTTTTATGAAATTTTAATGCTAATTTATCGGTATAATATATTAATTTAATTAAATGAAAATATATATTAAAATTTATCAAAAACTCGCTGTCCTGATAAAATTTAAGCCACTAAATTTAAAATTTATAAAATTATTATCTTATATCTGAAATCTATGTAGAAAAAACCTTGATTTTAATCTAGACTAAGCCGTTTTTTTATGCTATTATTCAAAATCTTAGTAGAAATTAATTCTAAACGAAAGGTTAATCTCATGGATAGACGAGACTTTATAAAAAGCTCTGCAGCAGCGGCTGCCTGTAGCGTTGCGGGCATCAGCTTGCCTAGCAGTCTTAGTGCTGCGGACGAAGCCGAAAAAGGCTGGCGCTGGGACAAGGCGGCCTGTCGCTTCTGCGGCACCGGCTGTGGCATCATGGTAGCCACCAAAGACGGCAAGATCGTAGCGGTCAAAGGTGATCCGTTAGCGCCCGTAAATCGCGGTCTAAACTGCATCAAAGGCTATTTCAACGCCAAGATCATGTATGGCGCAGATCGCATTACCAAGCCTCTTTTGCGCGTAAATTCCAAAGGCGAATTCGACAAAAAGGGAAAATTTATCGAGATCAGCTGGCAACGAGCGTTCGACGAAATGGAGAAGCATTTTAGGCGAGCCTATAACGAAGGCGGTCCCGAGGGCTTTGCCGTACTTGGTAGCGGTCAATACACGATCCCAGAAGGCTACGCCGCAGCAAAGCTAGTAAAGGCAGGCTTTCGCTCCAACAATCTCGACCCCAATGCTCGCCAGTGCATGGCCAGCGCCGTCGTAGGTTTTATGCAAACCTTCGGTATCGACGAGCCTGCGGGTGTTTTCGACGATATCGAGCTAACCGATACCATCATCGCTTGGGGCGCGAATATGGCTGAGATGCACCCTATCCTTTGGTCTCGCGTCTCCGACCATAAGCTTCGCAACCCGGACCGCGTAAAAGTTATAAATCTCTCGACATACTCTAGCCGCACTTCAAACATCGCCGATATTGAAATTATATTCCGTCCGAATACCGATTTGGCGATATGGAACTACATAGCAAGGGAGATTGTCTACAATCACCCGGATATGATAGATGAGAAATTTATTAAAGAGCACTGCGTGTTCGCTACAGGCCCTGTGGATATCGGCTACGGCTTGCGAGAAGATATAAATCATAAAAAATACCGCAAGACCGAGCTTGATACCGCGGCTAAGCAAAAATCTAAAATTCTAAGCAAATCCGAGGGCGTTACCTTAGCATATCTGGGTATGAAAGAGGGCGACGTACTCGAAAACAAACACTCTGACAAATCAGATGCTCACTGGCTCATAAGCTTCGAAGAATTTAAAAAAGCGCTGGAGCCTTACACGTTAGAATTTGTAGCGCCTTTGGCTAAGGGCGATGAAAGCGAGGATTTAGAGGCGTTTAAGACCAAGCTAAAGCAGCTGGCAGATTATTACATCGAAAAGGACCGCAAAGTAGTAAGCTTTTGGACGATGGGCTTTAATCAGCACTCAAGAGGAACTTGGGTCAATGAGCAAAGCTATATGGTGCATTTCCTTCTCGGCAAGCAAGCCAAGCCGGGCTGCGGAGCGTTTTCGCTTACCGGTCAGCCTAGCGCTTGCGGCACGGCTAGAGAGGTAGGCACGTTTTCTCACCGCCTACCTGCCGATCTGGTCGTGGCAAATCCGGCGCACAGAAAGGTTTCCGAAAAAATTTGGAAGCTTCCTGAAGGCACGATAAATCCGAAACCGGGCGCGCACTATATACAGGCTCTGCGCAATCTCGAAGACGGCAAGATAAAATGGATATGGGTACAGGTCAATAACCCGTGGCAGCAGATCGCCAACGCAAACCACTGGATCGCCGCGGCGCGCGAGATGGATAACTTCATCGTAGTAAGCGAGCCATATCCGGGACTGAGTGCGAAGGTAGCCGATCTAATCCTGCCAACCGCGATGATCTACGAAAAATGGGGCGCATACGGCAATGCCGAGCGTAGAACCCAGTGGTGGAGACAACAGGTCCTTCCTGTGGGCGATGCGATGAGCGATACGTGGCAGATGCTAGAGTTTTCCAAGCGCTTCAAGCTCAAGGATTTCTGGGGCGAGGTTAAAGTAAATGATAAGCTTACGTTACCAAGTGTCTTAGATAAAATTTCAGAATTCGGCTATACGCCAGAGACTACACTATTTGAAGTGCTCTTTGCAAACAAAGACGCTCAGGCTTTCGCTGCAAAGGATCCGATTATGGCAAGCTTCGATAACTCAGAAGTAAACGGCGACTCTCGCGGCGTCATCGGCAGTGACGGCAAAGAATTTAAAGGATATGGTTTTTTCGTCCAAAAATATCTCTGGGAGGAATACCGAAAATTCGGCACCGGTCACGGACACGATTTAGCTGATTTCGATACATATCACCGAGTGCGCGGTCTTAGATGGCCGGTCGTAGACGGCAAAGAGACACTTTGGCGCTTTAACGCTCAATACGATCCTTATGCTAAAAAAGCGGCTCCGGATAGCGACTTCGCCTTCTATGGCAACGCCAAAGCGGCGCTTCCTAGCGGCGATCTGAAATCTGCTACTTCAGGCGAAGAGAAAACAAGCCTTGCCAATAAAGCTAAAATTTTCTTCCGTCCATATATGGATCCTGTAGAAGTGCCAAGCGAGGAATATCCTTTCTGGCTATGTACGGGTCGCGTGCTGGAGCACTGGCATACGGGCACTATGACTATGCGCGTGCCGGAGCTTTATCGCGCGGTGCCTGAGGCAAGATGCTATATGAACGAAGCCGACGGCGCCAAAATCGGCGTGCAACAAAACGAAATCGTCTGGATCGAGTCGCGCCGCGGCAAGGTAAAAGCGCGCGTGGATTTTCACGGACGCAACATTCCGCCGAAAGGGCTTATTTTTGTGCCGTTTTTTGACGAGAAGGTTTATATCAACCGCGTCACGCTCGATCATACCTGTCCGCTTTCAAAAGAGACCGACTACAAAAAATGCGCGGTTAAAATTTACAAGGCGTAAATTATGGATAGGCGTGAGGTCTTAGGCATTCTTTCTTTAGCTGCGGGCGTGGGCGTTTTGGGGCTCGGAGTCGCAAACTCTAGCGAGCACGCCAAACTCCGCCCGCCCGCAGCCATAGGCGAGAAAGAATTTCTTAGCAAATGCCTAAGGTGCGGACTTTGTGTCGAGGCGTGCCCATTTGATACGCTTAAGCTTGCGAGCTTTTGCGATCATGCTATTGCAAACGGCACGCCGTTTTTTATCCCGCGCGAAATTCCGTGCTATATGTGCGACGATATACCTTGCGTCGCGGCCTGTCCTAGCGACGCGCTAGATAAAAGCTTAGTAAGCGAAAACTCTAAGCTTAACGTGCGTCTATCCAAAATGGGCGTTGCGGTCATAGATACCGAGCATTGCATCGCTTATGCTGGTATCCAATGCGACGCGTGCGTGCGAAGCTGCCCCGTGATGGATAAGGCGCTTAGGATCGATTATCGCCACAACAACCGCACCGAAAAGCACGCCCTACTCGTGCCCGTTGTAGATAGCGACTACTGCACGGGTTGCGGTAAGTGCGAGCATGCCTGCGTCACGAAAAAGGCGGCTATCAGCGTCGTGGAGCGCGAGCGCGTCATAGGAATTTCCAGCGATAACTACGTCAAAGGCTGGATCAAGGGCGACGACGCGAAGCTAAAGGACGCAGATACCAAAATCAAGCTCGATCCGCAAAAGAGTAAGGACTACTTAAACGAGGACGATCTAATGGAGGGGACTAGGCAATGAAATACACTATTTTAAGGCGTTTGAGCCAAATTTCTATTCTAGTCCTTTTTATTTTAGGAAATAATTTCGCCTTCAAAGCCGCGAGCGAAAACGGAATTTTATCAGGAATTCTAAAGGGCAATCTAAGCTCGTCGAAACTTTTCGGCACGATTAATCTAAGCGATCCGTTTGCGACGGCGCAGATGCTGCTAGCTAGCTTTTCTTTAGGCGCTACGGCGGTTATCGGAGCGCTTATCGTAGGAGCATTTTATGCGCTTATAGCGCCGCGA
>CAUUSU010000129.1:0-4876 GCA_963547835.1 uncultured Campylobacter sp. | reverse complement strand
GGTGCGAAACAGAATTGTGATTATACAGAAGTGATGCTTAAAGGGGGCTGAATAATCAAGAGAAATTTTAAAAAACGATTTGGAAAATTTTAAATTTTATAATGGAATTTTATGCTTAACGCGCCTGACACAAATTTCATCTCCAGTCTCCGTAAAAATTTTATAAATTTCGCAAACGACTGCATCCAAAACTTAAAATTGCATCATACCGCGATATGCCGCCGCGACTGCCAACCGCACCCATTCGCCCATAAAACCCACTTGTAAAACGCTTAAGCGCACGATTATAAGATTTCGCTATAATCACGTCCGATTTAAAATTTATCAAAATTTAAAAGGACCTTTATGCGCGCAATTTTTTCTATCTATATCTTCACCATCGCGGCCCTTATCGGCATCGAGCTCTCGCTCGGCGCACTCGTCGCGCCCGTGGTATTTTTCCCGCAGCAGATTATCGGAGAGGGCGTGCTATCGCACTTTCAAAGCGGCCAGCTGATGAGCGAGATCTTCGTAAAATACGGCGGCATCCTCATCGCAGTTTCCATCATCTGCCTCGTTTTTGAGATGATAAATTTCAACAACAACAAATCGCAATCCTTTCACTTGCGGCTTTCGACCCTGATGCTGACGCTAGTAAATATCATACTTGCCCTGCTTTTCGTGCTTTACTTTACCGACTACGTCATAAATGCCCAAAAGATCGGTGCAGAAGCGACGATGACGCCGGAATTTGCCCAAATCCACGCGGCTAGCGAGTGGTGCATGAAACTCATCATCGTGTTTCAAACGGTGCTGTTTTTCGCAAAAATCCTCCCCGCCCTCGCCGCGAAAAAGGCAGCACCAGAGCAAAGCACAGCCGATGCAGATTAAAATTTACTACGAAGATACCGACGCGCAGGGCATCGTGTATCACGCCAACTACATTAAATTTTGCGAGCGGGCGCGCAGCGAGGCGCTTATGCAGGCGGGAGTGGACTTCGCGCACGCGGACGCACACTTCGTAGTTAGCGAGCTTTGCGCTAAATTCCTCCGCCCCGCGCGCCTCGGCGATACGCTTGAAATTCGCACGAGCTTAGCCGCGCTCAAAAACGCCAGCGCCCTTTTGCGACAAGAAATTTACAAGATCAAAGATATTAAAAACGTAGATTTCAGCGAGCTTTTATACGCACAGGACGTAAAAATCGCCTTCGTAAAAGACGGCAAGCCGATCAAATTTAGCGCCGAAATTTTAGAATTTTTTAAATCGCTTCGCACGCCGAGCTCAAATCCCCTTTTTCAATCGCGCAAGCCTTAGCGTCGCAGCTTGCGCTGTTGCCGTAAATCCATTTTGAAAATCCGCTTGTATTTCACCCCACCGAAGCTTGAAATTTCGCCGATCGTGCCAACGTCGCTGCACATCATAACGGCGATCCTACTATGCGATCGCTCATCCGTGCGCCTCGATAATCCGGCCGCCGACGCGAGGCGATAATGCCTCGCGACCGCCACCCTTTATAAAATTTCGCGTCCGCAGTCTGCGCTGCTCTACTCCGCTCGCTGTTTGTACTAGGTAGAGCGCAAATTTCGTCGCCGTCCGGCCGCACGGAGAGAGCTGCACTTCCCTGCGATAAGTCGTTTTATCCTGCGTGAAATTTCATCGTTGCTTACTCGCTCCAAAACAGAGTGCGCGAAATTTTGCTCGCTGCCTACTCTTTCTAACGCGAGCTGTGTAAAATTTCAATCCGTAGAGGGTACCCAAACGGCTTTGTTTTTTGAAATTTAACCTTGTGCGAACTTTCGTTTCTGCACGTAACCTCGCCGCGGCACGTTATCTCGCGCGATTATTCTTGTTCGCAACTTTGCTCTTGCGCGAAGGAGCATGCGCTAAATTTTCAAAAAGTTCGCTCTTACGGGCTGAAATTTGCGCGGGTACCTCTCTCACCGAGCAAAATAAGGCGCATGGCGAACTTTCTTGGTTTCTGCGTTTTTCTGCCGACATAGCACGCGAAATTCTGCCGCGATAGCCTTGCTAAGGCGCGCTACCGGATTTTTACTCAAAATTTTTATACAAAAGCAAAATTTATGGACGGGCTGCTTAGTTTTACGTCGCGCGGCCATCTCCGTATCGCGATTTAAATCCACTGCAGCTCTCGCCGCCGCGTAGAATTTCCAAGAAATGCCGCTATCCTACGCCGACACGGGATTTTGTGAAGCGGTAATGTTCTTCGGCGGCGTAAAATTTCGCAGCGGACAATACGTAAAATTTGATCCACTTTGTTATCTTGCGACGAAGTAAATTTTGCGCTGCCGCAAAATTGCGCTCAGCAATGACCCAGTCTGCATTCCTTTACTTTGCCTCAAAATGCCCCGCAAGCCGCGACGCTCGCAAAAAAAGCCGCACACAAAATCAAAATAGCACGCAAAACGAGCGCCAAATGCGCCTCACAGCAGCCCTTTTATCTTTTGCAAATCCTCTTCGAAAAGCTCCGCCTTGCTCGGATTTTGCGCGATGAATGCAGGATCGAAGCTCGGCACGAAGCTAATGCCGCCCTCGTTAAAGACCGAGCCGTGCAGCGCGTCCATGCCCGCCAGATCGCCGTTTCGCAATACGATTTTACAGCAGAGCTCACCTAGGCAGAGCACGACTTTGGGTTTTAAAATTTTGATTTCGTCTGTCAGATACGGCGCGCATTTTAAAATTATTTCCGAGCTTATGCACCTATTTTGCGGCACCGCGCACCTTATCAAAAAGCTAAAATAAATTTCTTCCGGCGCGCAAATTTGATCTAGCGCCGCTGCTACTTCAGCTTCCAAACCGCCGCCAAAACCCTCGCTAGAGCTAGGCGCGAGAGTTACGATCATAAGTTTTACGCTCGCGGGAGCTTTAAAATTTTTGATAGTTTTGAAATTTTTAAAATTTTGCTCGCTAGAGCTCGTGCGCGTTTTAGCAAGCTCGCAGAGATTGCACTCGGCGGTAGCGGATTTTAGCGCATCCAGCGCCTTGAAAAATCGCGCGCCGCCGCTTAAAATTTCAGCGCCTACGTAGCGGTAGCCGAACGCTTTGTAATAAAGCAGCCTGCGTAGTTGCGAGCTTTGCATGGCGCGCCTACGATCTGTTTAAATTTCGCGCGACGAATCCGCGATCAAACTGCGCTAAATCTTTGTAAAATTCCGCCCTAAAGCCCTGCTCGCGCAAAAACGCCGACAAACTCTGCTTTTGATCGTAGCCCATCTCGCAGGCTAGAAATTTTGCGCGCTGCGCGGCGATCAGCACGATGCGTTTTAAAATTTCATCGCCCCGCTCGCCGCCAAACAGCGCCTGTTTCGGCTCCTGCAGCACGCGCGCGTCCAATGCGTAGGAGTTTGCGATGTAGGGCGGATTTGAGACGATGAGATCAAACTCGCCCGCGATCTCATCTGCGTAGGCGCAGTGCACGAACTCGACGTCCGCGCCCAAATTTGCGGCGTTTGCGCGCGCCACCTCAAGCGCATCCGCGCTGATGTCGCTAGCCGTGATACGGCAAGCGGGAAGTAGCTTTTTTAAGCAGATAGCGATTATACCGCTACCCGTGCCGATCTCGCAAATGCGCGGCTCGCCCAAGCTCTGCGCCAAAGTAAGCGCCTTTTTTACTAAAATTTCGGTCTCGCAGCGCGGTATCAACACCCGCTCGTCGACGTAAAATTTAAAGCCCATAAACTCACAGCTTTGCGTGATGTATTCAAGCGGGCGGCCGTCTTTAAATTCAATGATCTTGGCGCGAAACTCCGCTTCATGCGCGAACTCTTCAGAGCATCTTAGCACGAGTTCTTCGCTGCTAAGTCGCTCACAAAGCTTTAAAATTTCGCGCGCGACGTATTTTGAGCCGCACTGCCCCAAGCCCCATCTTAGCGCCTCAGCGATCCTCATCAAGCTCTCTTATGCGCTCATACAGGCTCGGGTGCGAATGATACACCGCGGCGTAAATTTTATGAGCGAGCGGAAATGCCTTGTTTTCGCTGCCTAGCTTCTTTAGCGCGCCGATCATGCTCTTTTTATCCTGCATGCTCGCGCCATGCCGGTCCGCGCTAAATTCGTGCATGCGGCTAAGCTTGGAGATTACAGGCTCAAAAAACGCATGCAAAATCGGCGCAAACAAGATCATAAAAACCAGCGTCGCGCCGCCGTCCGCGTTAAGTCCTAGCGCGCTAAATACGCCCCCGGGAAGGTTTCCAAATACCGCAAACGTCGCGCCCAAAAGCACGAAGCTAAGCGCTAAATTTTTTAAAATGTCGCCGTGTTTGAAATGCCCGAGCTCGTGCCCTAAAACGGCTAAAATTTCATCTTCGCTCAGCTTTTCGATGAGCGTGTCGAAAAGCACGACCTTTTTCGTCGCGCCGAAGCCGCCAAAATAGGCGTTTAGCCGTTTGTCGCGCTTGCTTGCGTCAATCGTAAAAACGCCGCTACTTTTAAAACCGCAGCGCTGCAAAAGCCCTTCTATGCGCTCTTTTAACTCGCCTTGCTCTAGCGGCTGCATCTTATTAAACAGTGGCGCGATAACGGTCGGATAGATCAGATTTATCAGCAAAACTACGCCGAAGCTTAGCAAAAAGCCCCAGACCCACCAGTGCGCACCCAGGCTATTTACGCAAAAAACGAGCGCAAAGGCTACCACAAAGCCAAAAACCAGCGTGAGTACGAGCGATTTTAGCGTGTCTTTTACGAAAACGGCGGGCGTTATCGTGGAAAAGCCTAGGCGGCGATCTTTGACGAAGGTTTTATAAATTTCAAGCGGAAGCGATATCGCGCCGCCGATGATTAAAAACGCCGTTACGAAGCAGCTCTGCGCAAAAATCCCGTCGCCAGCTAGATCATATATCGCGCGCTGTAACGCGCCCGCGCCCGCAAGTATCCAAATAA
>CAUUSU010000128.1:0-5009 GCA_963547835.1 uncultured Campylobacter sp. | reverse complement strand
TCCACTACGGCCTTGCTCTCGTCAAATTCATATCCGTCGGTAGGCACTGCGCCTACGATATTTGCACCCGCTTTTTTGAAGTTATCGTATAGCTCGCGCATTGCGTTGCAGTAAGCGTCGCTGTAGCTTGAGCTATCGCCCATGCCGAAAATCGCGACGGTCTTGCCTGAGACATCAAGGGCTGAAAAATCAAAGCCCGCCCAGTCGTCTTGTAGCTCGCCGTCGTTCCATGTGGAGCTGCCGATGATGAGCGCGGTGTATTTATCTAGGTCTGCAGGCGCGATGTCCGCAACGTTTTTAAGCTCATTTTCGATGCCGAGCTTTTCCGAGATCAGCTTCGCAGCGTCCTCAGTATTGCCCATCGAGCTTCCAAAAATAATTCCAACCATTTGGTATCCTTTTAATAAATTTTGTCGGTGAGCTTGTATGGTACTAATTTCATAATGAAATTTCCCTTAAAGCATTCGCTTTTTATCTCGACGTGGCGGTTAAAATTTTCATTTTTTGGATAGACAAGATACAGGGCATCGAGGTTTGCTCCGCGGCAAAGCTCTAGCGCTTTTTTTATATCATTATCATAAATGGCTGAATTTTGAGGTAGAATTTTTTTAAAGCTCGTAACCACGCCTAGGCTAAAACCGCTCTTGCGAACTACGATGAGCTCGCCCGATTTACCCACAAGCTGCAGCTGTGCGCCTGCATTGCGAAGCGCGATTTTGCAAAATACGAAGTTGCAAAACGCATCGTCTCCGTTTAGCAGCAATCCGCTACGCAGACTCACGATTGCGCTAGTTAGCTTATAAGCGGGCTTGGCGGCAAATACAGGCAGCGGCATATCGCGCAGATAGGCAAAGATTATCGCATTATCCGCCGTACAGAATTTCACGGCGGGCTTGAAGCGGTAAATTTTGCGAGCACCGCGCCTAAGTTCGGAAGCGATAAAATTTAAAAACGCAGCGCGAAACTGCGAAGCGCCCTTTAAATTTGCGGGCAGAATTCTATAGCTCGCATTAACGTTAAAATTATATAGAGCTAGCATCGCTCGCGCTTTCGAAGCCGCATCATAATCCCGCAGCGCCTCTGGCACAATCTCGCGCCCGTTCGCATCAAAGCCAAAAATCTCGCCGCTAAAGAATTGCTTATTAAAAACTTCGGCATTTAAAATTTCATCATCAATAAGCTCATTATCGCGCCGCAGATCCGCTTTTTGGCGTTTTTTGCGCGTCGCGATATCTCGTTTTGACGCGGTAGTATCTTGTAATAAAGCTGATTTCTCGTCCGAACGCTTAGCGCAGAAAAAATTCTTTTGCGCTAAGCCAGTGTCGCAAAAAGCCCTTGCTGTCAAATTCCTATTTGCGCCGCCTTTTTGCGCACTCTTTGCAACGCACGGCTTAGAGGCATTATAATTAAGTGCGTCCGATTTACCAATTGAAAACTTTTTAAATTTGCCGCTAAATTTCTTACTTTCGACGGGCGCAAGACAAGTAGCGTTAAATTTACTAGAATTTAAAAAATCCTTGAAATTTAGCTCGCCTGTTTCATCGTCGTAAGCATTTGATTGCGGCGTAGTGCACGATTTTTTAACCGCTTGCCTGGGCTTGCCGGCATTACTTAAATTCCTTGGGATTTTAATCATCTTCGCAAGGTCTGCAACCGAATTCTTGATTTAAATTGAAAACCTTACAGTATTCGCAAAATACGCAGCTAACGCTTCTTTTAGCGCATACGAGCGGGATTTTGCGCTTTTTTACTTCGCCTTTGATCTTTTTCATCGTATTGTGGTTCAAAAAGCTCGTAAGCATAACGACACACTCGGTATCTTGCGGGATCGGCTTACGATTTACGCGATTTTCGTTTCGTGCATCCCAGTGCTCGATGTTACTCGCACCAAGGTCTTTTAAAACCGCCTTAATGGGCGTAATCTCATCTGCTCCTATAACTAAAACGTTCATTTCATCACCTTTTATGATTGATAGTCGTTATTATAACAGAGAAAGATTAAATTTAACTGATAATATATATAAAAATTTGAAATTACAAGCCGGAATTTTACCGGCTTATATTTGATATTTACTCGCTTAAAGCTAGACTTACTGCCGCATCGATGTGGATCTGCGTAGTATCGAATAGCTGCATGGTGGTATCTGCTTGCGATACGAGCAGCCCGATCTCCGTGCAGCCCAGTATCACGCCCTGCGCACCGCGAGCTCTAAGCCCTTCAATGATCTGCAAAAATTTCTCTTTGGAGTGCGGTAAGATTTTACCAAAGCAAAGCTCATCAAAAATTACTTCGTTTACCGCTTCCATTTCGTCCGCGTTCGGTACGAGCACCTCTACGCCACCATCTATCAAGCGCTGTTTGTAAAAATCCTGCGTCATCGTGTAGATCGTGCCGAGCAGCCCTACTTTTTGCACGCCACGTTTTCGCAACTCATTTAGCGTAGCGTCCGCGATATGCACGAAAGGCACGGAGATAGCGGTATTTATCGCCTCGTAGCACTTATGCATCGTATTGGTGCAAAGAAAAATATAATCCGCGCCGCCGCTTTGCAAAACCCGCGCGTGACGAGCTAGAATTTCGCCCGCCCTGCCCCACTCATTATCTCTTTGACACCGCTCGATCTCGTCAAAATTTAGACTACTTAGCAGAATTTCGCCGCTACTTAGCCCGCCTAGACGCTCGTTAATTTTGCGATTGATCCCATCATAATAGGTAATCGTAGATTCGTAGCTCATACCGCCGATTAGTCCGATTTTTTTCATGGATTTTCCTTTTAAAATTTATACGTAATTTTATGCAATCCCGCTAAATTTAATAAAATTCCGGATCGCAAAATTCGCAGAGCCGGAATTTCAACAAATAGCCAAAGCTTAAGCATTCTCGCTCGCGACGCCCGCAGAGATAACCTCATCGCCGAAATCGGCATTCGCAAGCCGTTTGAGCTGGCGGTAGCGCCTCATCGCGTCGGCTTTGTTTGCTTCATAAAGCTTGCCCGCGTGCTCCGGATCGATCTTTTTAAGTGCGTTGTAGCGCACTTCGTTTAGCAAAAATTCCTCATAAAGGCTCCAGTCCGGCTCTTTGGATGAAATTTTAAGCGGATTTTTGCCCTCGGCCGCAAGTCGCGGATCAAAGGTGTAGGTCGGCCAATAGCCGCATTTGCTCGCAAGCTCGGCTTGACCGCCGGAGCTGCCCATGCCGCCTTTGATACCGTGCGCGATACACGGCGAATACGCGATGATAAGGCTAGGTCCCGGGTAGGCCTCCGCCGCCATGATCGCTTTTAGCGTCGCGGCTTGGTTTGCGTTGGAATTTACCTGCGCGACGAAGATGTTGCCGTAGGTCATCGCGATCTGGCCGAGGTCTTTTTTCTGAACGCGCTTGCCACCTGCAGTAAACTGCGCGATCGAGCCGCGACGGCTAGCTTTGGAGCTCTGCCCACCGGTATTTGAGTAAACCTCCGTATCCAGCACCAGCACGTTTACGTCCTCGCCAGTAGCCAGCACGTGATCGAGCCCGCCGTAGCCGATGTCGTAGGCCCATCCGTCGCCGCCGATGATCCAATGCGATTTTTTGTTTAGATATTGCTTCAGCTCTAAAATTTCACGAACCCCCGGCGCGTCTAAGCTTTGCTCTAGCAGCGGCACCAGCCTATCTCTGATCTGAGCGGATTTTAGCGTATCGTTTCTGTTTTCGATCCAGTCGTTATAAAGTGCCTTTAGCGCATTTGGCACGCTTGAGAGCGAGTCTAGCATCAGATCCTCGATCTTATGGCGCAGCGTCTCGCTTGCGATCTTCATTCCCAGCCCAAACTCGGCGTTGTCCTCAAAAAGCGAGTTCGCCCACGCGACGCCGCGGCCGTTCTCGTCCTTGCGGTACGGCATCGAGGGCGCCGATCCGCCGTAGATCGAGCTACAGCCCGTGGCGTTAGCTACGATCATATGATCGCCGAAAAGTCGCGTGATCAGCGTGATATACGGCGTCTCGCCGCATCCAGGGCATGCGCCGTGAAATTCAAAATACGGGCGCGCAAAGCCCACGCCCTTAACGCTTGATCTGTCCATCAAATCGTCTTTGTATCTTACGTGCTCGAATAAAAAGTCCGCGCTTTCTTGCTCGCCCTTTGCGAGTTCTTCTTCAAGCGGCACCATGACGAGCGATTTTTCCTTGCTCGGGCAGTTTTCGGCGCAAAGCGCGCAGCCCGTGCAATCTAGCGGGCTTACTTGGATCTTGTATTTTAGCCCCTTTAGCTCCTTGCCCTTGGCTTCTAGCAGGTGCTCTTTTAAATTTAAAGGCGCGGCGGCCTCGTCCTTTTCGTCTAGCAAAAACGCCCTGATTACGGCATGCGGGCAGACGAAAGCGCACTGGTTGCACTGGATGCAGTTTTGCTCGATCCATTTAGGCACCGTGACGCCTACGCCGCGCTTTTCAAATCGCGTCGTGCCCGCGTCAAACCCGCCGTCCTCGTGTCCTAAAAACGCCGACACCGGCAAGCTATCGCCGCGCGCTGCATTCATCGGTTTTACGATCTTTTCTATAAATTCGTCGCCCTTGTATTTGTCGTCCGCACCCGCTGCGTCATCCTTTAAATTTGCCCACGCAGGATCGATCGCTACCTGCACCAAAGCGTCCGCGCCCCTATCGATCGCATCGCAGTTCATCGCCACGACCGCCTCGCCCTTTTTGGCGTAGGTTTTCTTGGCGTATTCCTTCATATAGCTCTGCGCCTGCTCGAACGGGATGATGCCGCTAAGCTTGAAAAACGCCGATTGCATGATCGTATTGGTGCGGCCTCCGAGTCCTATCTCGTGCGCTAGCTTGGTGGCGTTTAGAATGTAAAATTTTGCCCGCCTGGCAGCTAGAATTTTTTTGACCTTGTTCGGAAGCTTTGCCGCCGTCTGCTCGGCATCCCAGATGGAATTTAAAAGGAAGGTGCCGCCTTCGCGGATGCCCCCGATGACGTCGTAGATGTCCAGATACGCAGCGACCGAGCAGGCGACGAAATGCGGAT
>CAUUSU010000127.1:0-5033 GCA_963547835.1 uncultured Campylobacter sp. | reverse complement strand
CCGAAATCGCGGCTTTCGAAGCGCTCGCACCAAGGCGAGCTGATCGTAAACTCGCCCGTTTGCGAGAATTTGTCGGCGGGCTGCTTTGCCCCAAATTTATCGCAAAGCTCGCCCTCTTGCGCAAATTTATCGTCGTGTTTTGTCGCGGAGCTCGGTGCGGAGCTGTTTTCTGTATCGGTCGCGGTTTTATCGCCAGCGTCTGCATTAAATTTAGACGCTAGCTCGCCCGAGCGGTTTGTGTCTTGCCCGTCTGTATTTTGCCCGTCCACACAGCGCTTCTTGGACTCTGCTATAGAATTTTTGCCGCAAGAGCTTGCCGCAGGATCAAAGGGCTTGTTCTCGCGTTTTGTCGCGCCACAGCTATCGATATCCGTGCGGATCTGCACGCTAACGGGGGCAAATTTCTTAAGTCTCGCGCCTTCGTTGCAAGCGATCACGCCCGTTTCGCTCGAGCCGTAAATATCGACGATGCGGGCACTGCTAAGCGCGCGCAAATTATCTCGGATCGCAGGACTTAGCGGTGCACCCGCGCTAAAAATGGTGCCCAAAGGCGCTATATTTGCAGCATCTGCATGTTCGCACAGCGCGCCGAGCACCGTGGGCGAGCTGATCAGCACGGCGCCCGCAAGATCGGCTGCAAGGATGATTTCAGGGTAGTTTAGACCGCCTTTTTGCGTGCGCGAGCCGCAAATCAGCGGCACGAAGATGCTAAATGTGAGCCCGAACATATTTTGGTGCGAGACACCCGATAAAAATCGATCGCTTGCGCAAAGGCCGAATCTTTCTACCAAAAATTCCGCCTCCAAAACCATATCGCGTAGGCTTTTTTCGATATTTTTCGCTTCGCCCGTCGAGCCTGAAGTTTTGATATAAAATTTTTGATCGGCGCGCAGTAGGTGCAAAGAAACAGCCTCTTGCTCGCACGGCGCGTGATTTTGCGGCGCGTTTTTAGATGAAATTTTAGGCGCAGATTTTCCCGTATCGCGAGGCGAAATGCTTTCTAAATCATTAGGGCTGAATTTCTCTAAATTTTGCGCTGCGGCGAGATTTGGAATTTTCACGTCGCCGCCTAGATGAAATTCGCCGCTAAATTTGGGCTCCCGCAGCAGCACGGGCACAAAGCCCGCAATCATCGCACCGAAAAAAAACGCGATGAACTCTGCCGCGTCCTCGCCGTAAATTTCGATCATCGGCGCATTTTTTTGCTCTTGCGTCTGCGCTGTTTGCGTGGCATGCGTAGCATCTGTGCCGCCGCTAGAATTTTCCGCGTCATTGAGATTTGCGCTTTTGCTAGAATTTTCCGCGCTTTTTAAATTTACGCTTGCCGCGCTACTTTGGGATTTGTCCGCGCCTTTTAAGCTTACCGTTTCGCTTTGTTTGCATTCCGTTTTTGCTAAATCGCGTGCAAGAGCCGCCGCAGCAAGGATTTCACGCTCATAAGGCTTTAAAGAATTAATCAAATTTTTTAACATAAAATTTCCTAAAAATCATCTCGCCGCCGATCAGCGCGCCGATGAGGACGTATGAGATCGCGCCGCAATAAACGCTCCAATAAATTTTATCTCGCGGTAGCAGCAGCGCCGCGCTAAGCAGGCCGTTTAGCACGAAAAATCCGAGCCAAATTTCGGTCAGCTTGCGCGTGTAGACGCGGCCGTGTTCGTTGAGGCCTGGCTGCTTCAAAAGCGCCAGGCGCGTGATCGCGGGCGTCGATCTTAGGCTGAGTGCAAAAAGCGCCGCGAGCGAGAAATTTATTATGAGCGGATACAGATACGCAAGCGTTCCACTGCCAAAAAGGGCGCACAGCGCAAAAAATGCCGCGCTCGCGCCCTTAATAGCTCGATCTTTACTTTCAAAAACGGCTCGCGCTCCCCATAGCGCGCTCATCGCTACAAGCAAGCAGACCCGCGCGCCGCCGTGCAAAAAATAGAGGCCGAAAGGGTAAAACACGCTTAAAATTACGGTAGCTGTTTTTAAAAATATCGTTCGTCGCAATCTCTGTAATCCTTAAATTTAGCCGCGAGGGCTTGGTTTTTACCGCGGCAGTTTTAGCTTCGTCACGGCGTTGGGCTTTGCTGCGGTAGTTTTGGTTTTTGTTACGGCGGCTAGGCTCTTGCCGCGGGCGCGATCGGCGCGATTATTACCGTGCTTCGATATTTTAAATTTAGCTTCGGCGTTCAAATTTTAGGCGCCATGCTTTTAAAATTTAAATTTAGCCTTGCTCGCCGCATTTAAATTCCGGCAGCGCCGCTTTTAAATTTAGCTGCGTCATAATTTAACTCGCACCGCCGCACTCGCGATCAGATCCGCTAAATTAAATTTAGCCGAAATTTTAAAATTTTGAAATTTTATGAAAACGGCAGCTGCAAAAGAAACAACGCCTTTAAAATTTCAAAATTTTGCTCAAGCTTGCAGATTTAAATTTTAAAATTTTGATCTGCAAAGCGCTTTACATGCTAGCTCAAAAGCGGCAAATAAGCGGATTTTGTGCCGCGCCGCCTAATAAGCGCTAAGCCCACAAAAGCCGCGCGCCGCGCCCTTTTGATAATATTCGCCGCGCCTTATCCAAACCGCCGCGTGCCGTCAAACAAACGCCGCCGTATGTTATCTATCAAGCCAACCGCTGCCTCTGTGCCGCCGCAAAGTAAACTACCAAGCCGCCGCACGCGCGATCTTGCCGCGCCGTACGGCGAAATTTAACTCTCGCCGTCCGTAGTTTCCCCGCTCGCGCCCTGATCGAGCTTTGCGGCTACGGCATCCACGATGTCGCCGAGAGTTTGGATGTTTTTAAAATCATCGGGCATCAGCTTGTAGCCCGTGTTTTTCTTGACGTAATCGACCAGATCGATCGCGTCGATGCTGTCGATCTGCAGATCCTCGTAAATTTTAGCCTCAGGCACGACCTTGCTCTCGTCGATCTCGAAAAGCTCCACGAGCGCCTTTTTTAAAATTTCAAAAATTTCATCTTTACTCATTTTTACTCCTATTTTCGGCGATGTATTGCGCCAAAGACGCAACGGATGAGAAAATTTGCTTTAAATTTTGGGTTTTTGAGTTAAGCACGATGCCGTATTTTTTCTGCACCAAAAGCCCGAGCTCCAGCGCATCGACCGAATCGAGCCCGAGCCCGTCGCCAAAAAGCGGCTCATCGTCATTTATGTCGCCGGGCGCTACATCTTCGAGGTTTAGCCCCGAAATGATCAGCTCCTTAAGCTCTAAAATTTCTTCGTTCACAGATTCTCCTTTTCATATAGATTTGATATTTTTTCATATAGTTTGCGCACTCGGATCGGGTTTGGGCGATCCGGCTCAAAGCCCGTTAGATCCAGCGCGCACAGCTCGTAGAGGTCGTATTTCATCCGAACCTCGGGCGTATCGTACCATACTTGTCCTTTTTTTAGGCTTTTAGGATCCATTTTTATCGCGACGCAATTCATATTTTTTGCGAAATTTATCGCGATATAAAACGCCGCTTTGTGCATGGCGATGCGATCTGCGGTGCGCGTGCCCTCGGGGAAGATGATTAGGCTTTCTCCTCGCTCAAGGGCGCTTCGGCACGCATCTATCATCGCTTCCGAGCCGGTGTTTGGGATGTAGCCCGCGGCTGCGATGGCGGCGGAGAGGAAGGGATTTTTACACAGACTTTCCTTGACTACGCAGTTTGCGCGCCGCACGTGAGCTAAAAAGATCACCACGTCAAGCAGGCTAGGGTGGTTTGCGATGATGAGAGTGCCGCTAGGCGGGAGCTTGCAGCGCCAGTTCACGCCGATACTGCCGTAAAGACGCGCTAGCAGCAAAAATATGCGCCACGAGATCATTATGAAATCGCGCACGAAATTTCGCACGGCCTCTGTGCGGTTTAATCGCAGTAGCGCTACTGGGAGGAAGAGCAGGTTGCCTAACATACACAGCGCGCCGAAGCTTGAGAAGGATAACGCGATGCCGATCTGTTTAAGCTTGCGTCTTATCGGATCTGTCTGATTCATCGTGCGGCGCCTCTTTCGGCGGGAATTTCGCAGCAGCTCTCGTTAAGGATTGTGCGGCTATCGCCGAGGGTTTTATTGTTCTCGGCGGGGATTTGATGGCTCGTAATGCGCGCGATCTCGATAAAATTTCTACGGCTTGCCGCCTGCTGCATCGCAGCGGAGTTTTTGCGGTTTTCTGCGCGCGATATTTCGGCTTGCAGCGTGTGCCGAAGTAATAGAGCTTTTATGGTCTGAGCGGAGGCGATCTCGGCGCCGCGTATGTACCGAAGCAATAGAATTTTTGCGGTGCGCGGCAAACTGCGATTTTGTAGAATTCTCGCCGTTCGCCGCATGTACTGCCTCGGTGAAATTTCCGCGGTTTGCCACGCGCGGCGTCGCGAGAAAATTTCTGCGAAGCGCCATATGCGCTGCTTTGGCACTATCGTATGACGTACCGTCTGATTAAATTTGTAACTTGCGGCGCCGCAAAATTTAAAATTCATCGCAACGCCTTGTCGTGAATGCCTGAGCGGCTACTCGGTCCATCGCGCGGCTAAATTTAAACTCGTAGCCCAAGCTTTGCTCTGCTAAATTTATGAAATTTGCAGCCTGCTGCGCGTAGTATTTCAGCTCGCCGCATCTGTCTTTATGGCGGAATTTTACGGTGTACTGCTGCGGTAAAATTTTTATAGCCCGCGACTTGCACCGCTTAGGCAGATTTTTTTCAGTTCGTTGCGTATGCCTCGGCGGCGTATTTTCGCAGTGCGCCTCATTGCAACTCGATTTGGGGGCGTATGGCGCGCATCCTTTCAGCGTGCTTTTAAGATGCACCGTTTGGCTGAGCTTATATTCGATAGCGCAGCTAAATTTAAAATCTTCACTATATCTGAGCTTGGCGGAGCGGCTAAATTTAAAACTCGTCGTTTGCGCCTTTGCAGTTCCTTGTAGCCCGGGATTTTGATCGAATTTGCTCGTCTCACCGCGCTCGCTCATGCGATGAAATTTTACTATTTTAGCGCTCACGATCTTGCCTTAGAAAAGCTGCGATTTTGGCGGGATCTTTGACGCGCC
>CAUUSU010000126.1:0-5079 GCA_963547835.1 uncultured Campylobacter sp. | reverse complement strand
ATACCATATAAAAAAAATAGATATTACGTCATACGACTAGGAGAAAATAGTGCTAGATAAACTTCCTCAATCAAAGCGCCTTGCTATCGCGATAGCAACTGCGCTCATATTTTTTGTAGCTTACGATCATTTTTATTTATCAAAAATTCGCGCCGCTATGGAGGCAAACGCAACCGCGGCGCAAATCGCACAAAAAAATGCCGCCAAGTCCGCTCCGCAAACTTCCGCCGCTGGCGTGAGCGCGCAGGGAGCGAATTTAAATACCGCAAATTCCATCTCTGCACCGTTAGTGCGCGTGGTTGGCAAAGAAGCAAATTTCACGATCGACGGGCTCGGTCGCATAAGCTCGTATATACTAAACGATGCGAAATTCCGTGACGAAAACGGCGATGCGATAAATTTAATTGATCCTAAATCACATTCTAAACCGCTTGAGATGCGCTTTGAGGACGCGGCGTTGAATGCGATGGCTTTCGATACTCCTTACAGTGCTTCATCTGGCGAGCTGGACGTACGAAACGGAGAGGCTAGTGTTACATTAAGTCAAAGTTTAGGCGCCGTTAGCATAAATAAAATTCTTACCTTTTATCCAAATGGTAGTTATAAATTGGATCTGAAGTTAAGCGGCAATGCGCGTTATTTCATCAGCCCTGGCTCGCGTCCGAACGTAGAAGTAGATAGCTATACGGTTCACGGCGTCATCGTAGGAAAACCGGGCGAAGCTGGAATTTCAGATAAAATCGCTTCATTTTTTACGGGCTCGCAGGCTATAAACGAAAGCGTAGAAATTTTTAAAGATGGCGACGTGGATAAAAACGAGCGAATAAGTGGCGCAAATATCGCTGCAAGCTCCGATCGCTATTATACGACGCTATTTTACGGAGAGAGCTTGAATGCGACCGTGACTGACGCAGATAAAATTTCGCAGGTTTTCATAGGCTCGGACGGCGATCTTAGTCTTACAGGCTATATCGGCGCGAAAGATCACGCGACGCTAAGCTCGATAAATCCTGCTCTTACGCACATTATCGAATATGGCTGGTTTACCTTTATCGCCCGCCCGATGTTTAAATTTCTAAACTGGCTGCACGGCTATATCGGCAACTGGGGCTGGTCGATCGTTGTGCTTACGCTCATCATCCGCCTAATCCTATTCCCGCTAAGCTACAAGGGAATGTTATCGATGAACAAGCTAAAGGATCTGGCGCCTAAGATGAAGGAGCTTCAAGAAAAATACAAGGATGATAAGCAAAAACTGCAGATGCATATGATGGATCTGTATAAGAAAAACGGCGCCAATCCGATGGGCGGCTGCTTGCCGATACTGCTTCAGATCCCGGTATTTTTCGCGATCTACCGCGTGCTGCTTAACGCGATCGAGCTAAAGGGCGCGGAGTGGGCGCTGTGGATCCACGATCTATCGCTTAAAGATCCATACTATATCCTGCCGATTACGATGGGAATTTTGATGTTTTTGCAGCAAAAGATCACGCCGACTACATTTACCGATCCGATGCAAGAGAAGATGATGAAATTCTTGCCGCTTATTTTTACGGTATTTTTCGTGATGTTCCCGGCGGGTCTGACGCTGTATTGGACGGTCAACAACTTCTGTTCCATTATCCAGCAATACGTCATTAATAAAGCCTTTGCTAGGCATAAACAAGCTCAAATAGCGGAGAAAAAATCATGATAATTGAAGCAGAAAATTTAAAAGACGCATATAATAAAGCAGCAGCTGAGCTTGGATGCTCAGTAACGCAACTTAATGTGCGCGTGCTACAGCATCCAAGCGGCGGATTTTTGGGCTTTTTTAAGAAAAATGCTATTATAGAAGCGGTTCTCGAAGGGGAGAAATTTAGCGAAAATCCGGAATTTAGCGCCTCTCAAAACAAAACCGGCAAAGCAGAGAAAAAGCAGAGCGATAAATCGGAGCCGCAAAATCCGCGCGCCACGCATTCTAAACATCGCAAAGAAAAGCAAAAGGGCATTGTATCGGATGAAATTCTATCCGATATCAAAGAGAAGCTATCTGCGCTTTTTAGATCAAGCGAGTTTAATATCGAAGTTAGCGAAGTTAGCAAAATAGACGAAAATACCGTCTATATCAAGCTGCAAGGCGAGGATAGCGCGCTTTTGATAGGCAAAGAAGGACACCGCTACAAGGCACTTTCGTATATGATTTACAACTGGATCAGCATCAGATATGATCTTGCTGTGGTTTTTGAAATCGCGGAATTTTTACAAAATCAAGAACGATTTATCGATTCTTATGTAAATGCGCTCGTGGAACGCTCCGGAAATGAGCGTATCGTCACGAAGGCTTTTGATGGCGCATTTATCAAAATCGTAGCCGACAAGCTAAAGCAGGCGTATCCAGATCGTTTCGTGGGCATCAAATCCACGCGTAGCGGCAAAATCGTCATCGTAGACGAAAAAAGCTAATCGTGAGCGAGACTATCGCCGCTATCGCTACGGCTCACGGCATCGGCGGAATTTGCATAGTTAGAATTTCAGGCGAGGAAGCGCTATCTATCGCTCTAGGCCTTTCACATCGCAGTTTTTTGCGACCTCGCTATGCTACGCTTGTGAATCTTTTTGACGCAAGCGGCGAAGCGTTCGGTGAGGCGATTTTGATATATTTTAAAGCTCCACATAGCTTTACCGGTGAAGATGTCGTAGAAGTGCAGACCCACGGCGGCTTTACGGCTTCATCCTTGGCGTTAGATGCCGTGCTGGCTCTGGGTGCGCGCATAGCAAATCCGGGTGAGTTTAGTAAGCGAGCGTTTTTAAACGGCAAAATGGATCTTAGCAAAGCCGAAGCCATAAGCGATCTTATAAATTCGCGCTCGCAAAGTGCGGCTAAAGCTTTAGCGCGTAGCCTACGGGGTGAGCTGGCAAACTTCGTCGCAAATCTGCGCGCGGCTCTGGTTAAGACGCTAGCTTTTGTCGAGGTTTGCATCGATTACGCGGAGGATGATCTGCCTTCTGATGTACTGCAAAACTCGCAAGAAATGCTTAGTCAAAATATCGCTTCGCTAGAAAAAATCACTCGCATCAGCCGCAGCCGAAGAGGGCTAATCGAGGGCTTTAAAGTAGCGATTGTGGGTAAGCCTAATGTCGGTAAATCAAGCATTTTAAATTCTATGCTGAGCTTTAGTCGCGCTATCGTGAGCGACGAGGCGGGCACTACGCGCGATCTGATCGAAGAGAGCCTGCAGATAGGCACTCATCTAATCCGTATAGTCGATACTGCAGGTATCAGACACAGCGGCTCAAAGCTCGAGAGTATCGGCATTTCATATTCGCTTCACGCTGCAAGCGAGGCGGACGTGATTTTGGCAGTGTTTGACGCAAGCCGCGAATGGGACGCCGAGGACGCGCAGATCCTAAAAATATTGCGTGAACAAAAAGGCAAAAAAATCATCTACGTTTTAAATAAATGCGACTTGTCGCGTAAATTTCATCCTAGCGCGGAGGATCTTGGCGAGGATTTAGAGGCTTTTTCTGAAAAAAATTTCGCAGCCGAAAATCCCATATCAGAGAATTTCACAGCCGAAAATTTAAAGCAAAGTCGGACCTGCGACGCTTCTTTAAATTCCTGCGCGCAGAATTTAAAAGCTAAAAATTTAAAGCGTGACTTAAGCGCGCAAAATTCTACTTCCACAAATTCCGCGCCTACAAGCCAAATAGCTCCTGCGAATTCCATAAATCTGGTGGGGCAGAATTTCGCCGCAAAAGTGGGACTAGCGTCGCCCAATACCGAGCGCGTTACTGCAAGCTGTGCTGCGGAGAATTTTACGCAGGATGATTCCAAACAAAATTCTGCAAATTCCATCGCGCCTAATAGCTCTGCAATAAATTCCGCTAAGCAAAATACCCAAGCAAATTCCATTTTTACGCCACTTGAAATTTCTGCAAATGAGGGCGTGGATAAAATTTTAACCGCGCTTGAGAGCTACTTAAATTCTCAAAATTTCGATGGCCTTATGCTAAGCAACGAGCGGCAAATTCTATCTTGCGAGAGCGCGCTTGCGGCTCTTAAAAATGCGAGCGAGCGCCTGGCTTGCGGCGAACTTGAGCTTTTTGCATTTGAGATAAATCGCGCGATTGAGGCGATTGCACGTATTTCGCGTCCATTTGAGCGAGACGAAATTCTAGACGAAATGTTTAGCAATTTTTGCCTCGGTAAATAGCGTTTTAGCTACTAATTAGCCAAAATTCAATATAATCTCGCATTTAAAACGAGGTCTTTATGAAGGAAAAAATCCAATATTTTTTGGCGCTGTGCCTGATAAAATTTGCAAAATTCGCGCCGAAAAGCTTCATATTCGCATTTTTCGATAAGCTCGCACTTTTTGCATCGTGGAAGCTTAGCAGGCGCGTTAAAGTCGCGCAGGATAACCTTCGCGCTGCTTATCCGCAAAAAAGCGAAAGTGAGCTTCACGCTCTTGCGATCGAGAATTTTCGCAGTATCGCTAGGACGCTTACCGACACGCTTTTATTTTACAATGGCAGACTAAAATTTGATGATCTGATTTCAAACGGCGAGCAGGCGCTAGAGCGCGTCCGAGAGCTAAAAGGTGATAATCCGCACGGGATTTTATTTTTCACCGCGCATTTTGGAAATTGGGAAATTCTAGCTAATTTTTTCGGCGCCAACGGCTTTCCTGTCTCGGTAGTCGGGCGTCGCAGTGATAACGAGCTGATCGAAGAGCGGCTCGTGGCGCCCTTTCGTGAGCGCTACGGCAACGACCTCATTTATAAAGACGATGCGATGCGCAGGCTCGTACAGGCACTAAAGCAGGGGCACAACGTAGGCATTCTGCCCGATCAAAAGCCAGGCCCTAAAAACAGCCTGATTACGACCTTTTTTGGACGACAGTGCTACACCACGAAGACTATCGCGTCGCTTTATTTGAAATTTCGCCCCGTGCTGATACCAATTTTTGCGCGGCGCGGAGAGGATGATCGCTATGAGATCGTGATCAAGGATTTTCCGCCGCTACCTGAGGGGCTAAATAAGGACGAAGCCGAGCTGTTTATCACGCAAAAGTGCAACGACATTTTCGAAGAGGT
>CAUUSU010000125.1:0-5079 GCA_963547835.1 uncultured Campylobacter sp. | reverse complement strand
CTAAGCGTTCTGCGAGCGCGAAATTCGTAAAATCCGAGGATAAATCCTATCGGAAAGCCGATTAAAATCGCAAAAAGTATCGAGATGCTCGAAGTATAAAGCGTCGCTTTGATCGCCGAAAATGTCTCCGCATCGCCGCTAAGAAGCAGCCCGAATGCGCTTAAAATTCCTTCTAAAATAAAGTCCAAGATTGTGTCCTAAATGTTCTATTCTGGCAAATTTATATGCTATAATAGCATATTTTTTAAAGGAGATAACATGAAAAAAATATTTTTTGTTTCGCTCGCTCTTAGTGCGAGCCTTTTTGCCGCCGATAACGATTTGGTGATGGCAACTACAACGAGCACCGATAATACGGGCTTGCTAGACGCTATCTATCCTGCGTATAAGGCGGAAACCGGCGTCGATATCAAATGGACGGCGGTAGGCACAGGTGCTGCTCTAAAGCTTGGCGAAAACTGCGATGCGGATATACTTTTCGTGCATTCGCCGAAGGTCGAGAAAGAATTTGTAGAAAAAGGCTTCGGTGTTGATCGCACGCCCGTTATGTATAACGATTTTATCCTCATCGCCGATAAATCGATCGCGCCTAAATTTAAAGGCAAGGATCTTAAGGGCTCGTTTGAGCTGATCAAGGCGGAGAAGATTAAATTTTTCTCTCGCGGCGATAAATCGGGCACCGATAACAAAGAGAAAGGTATTTGGAAAAAGGTTGAGGGCGCCGTACCTGAAAATGAGGCGTGGTATAACCAAACCGGTCAAGGCATGATCGCTACGATCAACGCAGCCGCCGAGCAAAAGGGCGTGACCTTTACCGATCGCGGCACTTACATCAAATACGAGGATAATAAAAAGGGAAATCCAGATATGGTCATCATCAACGAAGGCGATAACGATCTGAAGAATTTTTATTCCGTAATCGCGGTCAATCCGAAGCACTGCCCAAAAGCCGACTATGAAAACGCGCAGCGCTTCATCAAATGGATCACTAGCGAGAAGGGGCAGAAGTTCGTGGGCGATTTCAAGCTGCTAAATAAGCCGCTTTTCACCCCTGATGCGAATACTCGCAAGAACTAGCTCTAGCTAAATAAGGCTAAATTTAAAGCCCAAAGGCAAAGCGTCGCCTTTGGGCTTTTGCTTTTTAATAAATCAATCTGCGCGCCTTTAAATTTAGCTATTTTGCTTCTAAAATTTAACCGGCGCTTTTTACAATACATTTTTTACTTTCTCGCCATACATTTAAATTTATCGCAGCTTCGTTTGTAGGCGATAGGCTTAAAATTTCAGCTATATTTGAGATCGGCACGGAGAAATTTCAGTCGCGTTCGGATATACTTTAATGTCTAGCGGTATTTATACAGCGCAAAATTTAGTAGTATTTATGTGTGACTCAAAATTTTAGTTTGTTGGGAATTAAATTTTGAAGTTGCGGTTAAGCTCGGGCGTATGAAAAACGCCCGAGCCTGTGAAGCTATGAAATTTTATGTTCGGTTTATGGGGTCGCTTCTGCCGCGCGCCGGTAAAATTGCCTTTCAAGCTCTAGCAAAACTACTGAGCGCACGGCTATAAAATTTCACTTTGCGCGGGTGTTATTCGACTTCGGCGTCGATGACGTCGTCATCTTTTTTACCGCCGTTTGTACCGCTGCTTTGCGATCCGCCTTGCGCGCCCTGATTTGCGCTGGCAGCCTTGTATAGATCCTCGGCGACCTTGCTTAGAGCTTCTACTTTGGAGTTTATCGCTTCCTTGCTCGCGTTTTCATCCTTTAGCACGGCTTTTAGATCATTTAGCGCGCCCTCGATCTTAGCGCGTAGATCGCCCGGTACCTTTTCGCCCATTTCGCTTAAGCTCTTTTCGGTTTGATGTGCGATGCTATCGGCTTGGTTGCGCGCTTCGACGGTCTCTTTGCGCTTGTTGTCTTCCTCTTTGTGAAGCTCGGCGTCCTTTACCATCTTATCGATCTCGGCATCGCTTAAACCGCTTGAGCCGGTGATGCGGATGTCGGTTGCTTTGCCGGTGGCTTTGTCTTTTGCCGAAACGGTTAAAATTCCGTTCGCATCGATATTAAATTCCACCTCGATCTGTGGCACGCCGCGAGGAGCGGGCATGATGCCCTCTAAATTGAAATTTCCTAACGATTTGTTGTCTTTCGCAAACTCGCGCTCGCCCTGCAAAACGTTGATCGTAACGGCGCTTTGGTTATCCTCTGCAGTCGAGAAGGTTTGAGACTTTTTCGTAGGTATTGTAGTTCCTTTTTCGATGATCTTAGTCATCACGCCGCCTAGGGTTTCGATGCCGAGGCTTAGCGGAGTCACGTCGAGTAGTAGCACGTCTTTTACGTCGCCTTTGATGACCGCGCCTTGGATCGCTGCACCGATCGCTACGACTTCATCAGGGTTTACGCTCTTATTTAGTTCCTTGCCGAAAGCCTTTTTGACCTCCTCTTGCACTAAAGGCACGCGCGTCGAGCCGCCCACCATGACGACCTCTTTTATATCGTTCATGCTTAGCCCTGCATCGCTTACGACCTTTTTAAGCGTGCTTATGGTCTCATCTACCAAAGAATCGATCATACTTTCAAATTTGGCCCTGGTGATGGTTTTCATCAGGTGTTTAGGACCTGTGGCATCAGCGGTAATGAAAGGTAAATTTACCGTCGTTTCCATCGCGCTGCTTAGCTCTTTTTTGGCGTTTTCCGCAGCCTCTTTTAGGCGTTGCATAGCCATGACGTCGCCGCGTAAGTCAATGCCTGTTTCAGATTGAAATTCCGAGGTTAAAAAGTCGATCAGTTTGTTATCGAAATCATCGCCGCCCAAAAATGCATTACCGCCGGTAGCTAAAACTTCTACAACGCTATCGCCGGTTTCTAGCACGGTTACGTCGAATGTACCGCCGCCCAGATCGTAAACTACGATCTTTTCGGATTCTTTTTTATCCAGTCCATACGCAAGCGCCGCTGCGGTCGGCTCGTTGATGATGCGAAGCACGTTTAGGCCTGCGATCGTTCCTGCTTCTTTGGTCGCCTTTCTTTGGCTGTCGTTGAAATACGCAGGCACGGTTATGACCGCATCTACGACGGGCTCGCCCAAAAACGCCTCCGCGTCCTCTTTTAGCTTGATCAGCACCTTGGCTGAAATTTCTTGCGGTGTATAAACCTTGCCCGCGATCTCTACCGCGCACGCGCCATTTCGGTCGATGATTTTATACGGTAGGCGCTTTTTAGCCTCCTGCGCATTTTTTTCATTCATCATAAGACCCATGATGCGCTTGATCGAGTAGATCGTCTTTTCCGGGTTAGTGACGGCTTGGCGCTTGGCGCTGTCGCCTACTAAAACCTCGCCTTTGTCGGTGAAAGCGACTACCGACGGAGTGGTGTTTTTACCCTCTTTGTTCGGTATGATCTTGCTCTCGCCGCGCTCGAATATGCTTACGCACGAGTTTGTTGTTCCTAGGTCGATGCCTATGACTTTTGCCATTTGTTTATCCTTTGTGTTGAATTTAAAATTTTAAAATTTGGACGATTATTTCGCCACTACTACCATAGCGGCGCGCAAAACGCGCTGCTTATACATATAGCCTTTTTGATAGACCTGAACTATATCGCCCGAGTTTGCACCCTCCGCCTCGATCATCGAGATCGCGTTATGCACGCTAGGATCAAATCCCGCATCCGTCGCTATTGGCACGATACCATATTTTTCAAAAGTCTTTGTAAAAAGGCTTAGACATTGTTTTACGCCGACTTCAATTTTATCTGCAAGTTCATTACCTTCCACATCAATTTTGGCGGCCTCCTCAAGCGCGTCGATTATCGGTAGCAGATCCTTCGCAAAGCTCTCGCTAGCGTAAGCAACAGCGCTATCTTTTTCTTTTTCCAAACGTTTTTTGAGATTTTCAAAATCCGCATTGGCGCGGTAAAATTTATCGGTGATCTCACTTAGCTCGTTTTGAAGCTTTTGTATCTGCGCATCGGTATCGTCGCATGTCTGCGCCTCTTGCGGCTCGCTAGCCTCTGACGCGCACTGCTCGCAAACCTCTTTTTCTTCACTATCGCACGCTGCGTTTTTATCGCCGTGCTCTTTAAATTTATGGCTCATGCTACTCCTTTAGCGTAGTTAAAAAATTTCTCGTAATTCTCGTAAACGCTGCCTGCGCAGATCATCGTAGCGTCCTCGCCTTCGAATTTTACGGGGCGTTTGATCCCCATAAATCCGTGCTCGAAGTAGGGTGCGAAGATCAAATTTTTCGTAAAATTTACGGCGATCGAGGGGTTGAGTAAAATTTTAAACCGCTCGTCTTTGAAAATTTTATACGCCACGACCTCGTTACAAAGAAATTCGATTTTAGAATTTTTTAGCTCCCTGATCTTGGTGCTAAGCTCGCGCAGACCGATCTGCATCGAAGCTAGCTCCAAATCTCCGAGTGAAATTCCTATTAAATTTGATAGGAATTTAAAAACTCTAAAATCGTATTTTAAGATAATCTCGTCCGTTCTAAATGTAAGGATTATGAAGCGATCATCGTGATTGATGACTTCGCTTAGGGCTTCGTTTTCGGCGTTGAAAATCATACAGTAAATTTCAAAATCCTCAAGCACCGCTTCTAGCTCGCGAGCATCGTCTATTTTTAACTCATCGTCGAAGCTAAGCCTAGCGCGCCAGTAATCCTGCATCGTCGCAACCGTCGGAATTCTACCACCGCTTACATGAAGCTGTGTCAAAGCCCCCTCGTCGCTTAAGCGCTTAAAATAAATTCGAATGCTAGACGCGGACATCGCTACGCCCATACGCTCACCCAGCTCGGAAGATCCGATCGGGGTGTTGCTATCGAGATAGGCGGAAATGATGGATTCCAGGATCATATCGCGTTTATTCGTTTTCACTTTTAGCACTCTTTCGGTAAGATTGCCAGTATTATACAACATTGAGTGGTAGGATGTCAAGGTTTTTATATAAATTTTATAAAATTTTAGCAATCAAGTCCTGAGTTTGCTAAATTTTAACTATGATTTTTGAGGTGAGCGTAATTCTTGGAATTCTTGGAATTCTTGGAATTCTTGGAATTCTTGGAATTCTTGGA
>CAUUSU010000124.1:0-5123 GCA_963547835.1 uncultured Campylobacter sp. | reverse complement strand
CCGCCGCGTTTTAACATGTAAAACCACACCTGAAATTTTGAATGAAATTTCGATATAAAAAAGCGGCTAACTTTTAAAATTTCATCAAATTTAGCCGCGAGATGAGGCGCTTATTGCCTTTCGTAGAAGCCTGCTATGACATCTTTTGACTTCATTTTATTCACGGGATCTTCTTTACCGTTCGTGATAAGTTTAAATTTATCAGACAGAGTTACGCTTTTACCCTCATTTACGATAAAATTTAGCTCGATAGCAAGCTTTGATGATCCACCTTCTTTATGTCCGAAGCTCGCGTCCAACTGCTCTGCCGTTATTTGCGAGTAATAAACGGCTGCTTTTAAGCACTCCATAATAAAGTCTATGTAGATTTCGGTATTGCTTTCTTTTAGTATCTCCCCTTTTAATTTGTCGTCGCAATCGACCGACTTCCATTCCTCCTCAAAAATTCTATTTTGCCTTTGATTTTTAAGTGTTTCTTGAAATTTAGCTTCGTTTAATTTGCAGTATTCTTTTGCCAGCTTAAACAAACCCCGCGCGTCGTAAGCCTTGCCCTCATAAAAAGTCATAACCCTTTTTAAAGATGAGTCTAACATCTCTTGTTTATATGATTTAAGCCTCTGCTCTACATCCATGTCGCAGACCATCTTGACCGTCTTTAATCCGCCGTTTTCCTCTTTACTCCAAGTAATATTTTTGCAGATTTTCGAACCCTCGATCGCCGTACCGATATTCATCGATTTGAAATCCGGCAGGGTGTAGTTTTTCACAAGCCCCACATCGTCATCGCCGCATCCTGCAAAAATAAATGCCGCAAGTGCAGCGCCTAATGCGTATTTCATACTCGCTCCTTCAAGAAAAGTTAACGAGCAATGCTATCCATCTCTGTTTAATAACGGATAAATTTAGAGCCGAAATTTGAGATAAATTCGCGAAGTACGTGGCTAAAAGCGTGAAAGATAAAATTTAAAAGTGGAATTTTTAAAAGAATTCGGCGAGAGAGGGAGGGAATCGAACCCCCCGGAAAACGGTCAACCGCCCTCCTATCGGATTTGAAGTCCGCAGACGCCACCAGGTCGCCATCCTCTCCAAATGCAGGAATTATAGCGAGATAAAATTTATTTAGCTTTAAAGAGGCTAAATTTTAAGCCCTTTCGGCTCATTATTAGCGACGGCAGGATTATGAGCGCGCCTAAAAGAAGCAGGCTCATCACCAGACATATTAACATCCCGAAGTAGATCGTAGGCCAGAAATTACTCATCATCATCACGCTAAAGCCCAAAATGATCGCAAACGACGTATAATACATCGCGTATCCGATACTTGCGTGGCTTGCGCGGATTGCCGCGGCCTCGTCGCCCAGGCGCGCAAACTCCCGTTTGTAGCGGTAGATGTAGTGGATGACATCGTCCACACCGATACCGATGCTAATCGCTGCTATCGTAATACTCATGATATCTAGTGGAATGCCCGCAACCCCCATGATGCCGAAGCAGGCGCAAAGCGGGATTAAATTTACGACGATCGCGATAAGCGCGTATGAAAACGAGCGAAAGATGATCACGAAAAGCACGAAAAGCACGAACACGGTGATACCCAGAGTGCCTATCTGCGAGCTCATCAGGCTTTGAAGCATATTGTTATAAAGCACCATTATGCCGCTAATCTGCACCGTGACATTATCTTTAGCGAGCAGGGAGTCCAGATCGCGCTTAAGATCGGCTAGGAATTGCGCCCTGCGAAGATTCGGATCGCTGTCTATCGTGCGGACGCTAAAGTGCGCCTCGTTCGCTTCGATATTTACAAAGGGCGAAAGCACCAATTCACGGTAGTTTGCCGGCATTTCAGAGTAGATTAGAGCAAGGCTCAGATCGTCCAGATCGCGCCCCTGATTAATCTGCTTGCCGAGCTTCAAAAGCGACGCAAGCGAGCTTACGTTGCCGATAAACTCGTGCCCCGTGACGTTTTTGTCCTTCAAAAAATCATCTATTTTGCCGATGATACGCATCTTTTCGGATGTGAACCAATACTGCGGCTTGTTTTCGTTGGCGGCGTATTCGGCTTCAAAATCGCCAAAATCGTCGCTCGCGGTGGAATTATGCTCTAAATTTGCGGCATGGGTTTGATCTAAATTTACGGTGCCGCTTGGTTGCGATGTCGTGACGGAGCTTTGCGCGATAAAATTTTGATCATTGAAATTTTGCGCCACGGCAAGAGAACTTTGAGGTATGGAATTTCCTGCAATAGAATTTTGCGCTGTGGCGGTAGAATTCTGAGTAGCGGAATTATGCGCGGTAAAATTTTGCCCCGCAGGATTGGAATTTTCGCCGCTCATAAAATTTGCGCTGCCGCTCGCGGAATTTTCACTCTCGCCAGCGGGATTTGCGCCGCCTGCACTTTTAAATTTAACGACGATATCAAGCGGGATCGTTCCGCCCAGATTGGTATCGATGACCTCCATACCTGCGCGGATGTCGGTGCTTTTTTTGAAGTAGCCGATGAAGCTATTTTCGACGCGCAGCTGCGAGATACCGTATAGCCCAAAGATCACCGCTGCAGCACACACGCCGTAGACCACGCCTCTGCTACGCAGCGCTGTTTCAGCGCACCAAAGGGTAAATTTAAAGTGTTGCTCGAAGCTGCGATTATTGTGCGTACGCGGCAGAAGCGACATAACCGCGCCGAATACTCCAAATGCCGTAACTAGCGAGATACTGATGCCTACGCTCATCATAATTCCCAGAGAAATTACGGGTTTTATGTCGCAAAAAATTAGCGACATAAAACCGATAACGGTCGTAAAGATTGCGAAAAAGCAGGGTCTTGCGCGCTCGCGCAGCACCGCGTAAACGAGCTGGCGTTGCGAAAATGTGTGAAAGCGCGCGCTAAACTCGCGGTAGGCGACGATTAGGTGGATACAGACCGAAACCGTTATGATGAGTTGAAGCGCTATGAAATTTGAGCTAATCACCGTGACCTCAAAGCTCAAAAAGCCGAATAATCCCGCTGCAAGCACGACCGAATACGCGCAGATGATGAGCGGCAGCAGTATAAATTTCGCCTGTCTAAAAAAGAGCCAAAAGCAAGCTAACAGAAGCACCAAGGCGCCGAGTCCGTATGTCGTTAGATCCGAGCGGACGTAGCCTACCATATCGTCGGCGATCATATTTAGTCCGCCCAAAAATAGCCGATCGCCCGCAAATTCCTTCTCAAAGCCCGCGATCAGCGCACGCAAAGCCACAATGTCGCGGTGATCCTTTTCGCGCAGCTCGTCGCGGTAGGATTTAAAATTTTGCTCCGCAACTTTAAGCGCGTCTTTAAGCTGTGAAATTTGAGCCCCCGAGTGGTTGGCCTCATGCTCTGCTTGCTCTAGAGCGCTTTTAGCCCCGTCTCTTACGCGCAAAAGCTCCTCGTAGCGGCTCTGTGGCTTTAAATTTATTAAAATTGCGGTAGTACGAAGATCGGCGCTTACTAAATTTGACGCGTAAAAGGGGCTTGTGGCAAACTCGCGCCTAGCCGCGGTTAAATTTACGTCTGCATCGGTAAGGGTGGGTATGTGTTTAAGCAGCTCGCTCATGCCGCCACTTTTGTTTAGCAAAAGCGGCACATTCGTGATGTCCGTGACGCTGGCGACGAAATCAAGCTTGGAAAAAGCCGCATCCATCTGCTCTATTTTGTGGATCGTCTCGGGCGCTAAAAGATCGCCCGCGGGAGTGTATGCAAGCACCAAGAAATTCGGCGTTTCGTAGCGCTTGGATACTTCGCGCCAAATTTGAAGGTCTTTGTCATTATCTAGTAGAAGCGTCTGGCTCGAAGCGTCGATCTCGAGCTTTGTGGAGTAATATCCGAAAAAGAGCGCCAGCGCCGTAAACAGCGCGAGCGTGATTTTCGGAAACGTGACGATTAGGCGAAAAATTTTTTTCAAATACCGCTCTTTTAGGCGTGCCGCTATTCGCCGCTATTGATGACGGTGGAATTTAGCCTCTTTAGGAGCTCGTCAAAGCCCAAGCTTTGCGTTACGTCGCCTAGCTGCGAGCGGTAGGTTTGAATTAGGCTGACGCCCACGATATCGACGTCGTAGATGCGCCAATCAGAGCCGGTAGGATAAAATTTAAAATCGATGTCGTAGTTTTTCTGCTCGCCGATGACCTGCGTTTTTAGCACGCGGCGCTTATCGCTCGGGCTTTGTTTGCTCAGCACCTTCATATCCTGATCGGTATAAAGCGAAAGCTTTTCGATAAAGGAGCGCTTTAGATGCGCCTCGAAGGCCTTGTTAAATTCCGCGATCTGCGCGGGGCTAAGGCTAGCGTAATGCTTGGCAAGGGATAGCTTGGCCATCATTTTATAATCAAAATAGCCATCAAAAAGTGCAAAAATTTTCGCTGGCTTTGCGTCTTTCGGGGTGCTGCTTCGCATAATATTTACGGCCTCGGCGACCTTTTGGCTCATCACTGGCTCGATATCCGCATCGCTAATAGCGTGCGCCGAAATCAAAAGTGCTCCGCAAAGCGCTAGAACTTTTAAAATTTTCATTTTCATTCCTTTATTAATTTCTCGCGATTTTGCTCGTAAGCATCGCGCAAAAATGGATATAGATCCACCGCATCTTTGGTCATTTTTTCATAAAATTTCGGATCGCGCGAGTAGTCGTTAAATATTCTAAATCCATTGACGGAGTTTCGAACGGTGCCATCTTTAATATAGTTTATCGGATTTGAAAAATAATCTCCGACAAGCCCCGCTGTATCGCGCAGATTGCTCTGTCCCAAAATCGGCCAGACGATATGCGGACCTGCCGGAACGCCCCAATATCCGAGCGTTTGCCCGAAATCCTCGTCGTGGCGCGGAATTCCGTAGTATTTGCCTGCCATATCATTAAGCCCGCCGAAGCCGACGGTCGAATTGATCAAAAATCGCTTCGTCTCGTCCCAAGAATTTTCAAATTTACCCTGCAATAGGTTGTTTACGAGCCTCATCGGATATAAAATATTATAGAAAAAATTTGAAAACGCGCCCTGGATCGGATCGGGCATTACATAGTCGTAACCGCTGGCTACGGGGGTTAATATGTATGAGTAAAATACGTCGTTGAAGCTCGTCATAACGCGGTTATAGCCGCTAAGCG
>CAUUSU010000123.1:0-5147 GCA_963547835.1 uncultured Campylobacter sp. | reverse complement strand
CGGCGCTATATGCAGCGGCGCGCGGATAAAAAAATCGACGCCGCTTGCAAGCTTTGAAATTTTATAAATTTCGCCCACGGCATCGACGTGCCCTTGGATCAAATGCCCGTCTATACGCTCGCCTAGCCGCATCGCGGGCTCTATATGCACAGGGCCGCGCAGGTTTTGCACGGCGATGACGCGCGCCGTTTCGCTCGAAAGCTGCACCGCAAATCCGTCCGCAAAAAGCCGCGTCACGCTCAGGCACGCGCCGTTTACCGCGACGCTATCGCTAAGCGCGGGGCGGTATCTCGCACGCAGTCGCAGCAAACCGCCGCTAAAGCTCGCAACCTGCGCGATCTCTCTGATCAGTCCGTTAAACATTATGAGCCTTTGGAATTTTTACGTGATATTAGCGTAGAATTTTGAAATTTAAGGTTAAGCGAAGCTCGGCGAGCGTGAAGCCCGCCGAATGAAGTTTGAAATTATTTTTTAGAAACGATGAAATCGGCTAGCGCTTCGATCGATTCGTCGTTAAGCGAAGCTGCTTGACCTTTCATAACGCCCATCATGCCAAATTTTCCCTTGCCCTCGCCCAAGCTGCCATCTTTGTAGCCTTTTAGGCTAGCGATGATATCTTCCTTGCTTAGGGTGTTTAGCGCAGGTACTTTGCCGCCAAGATAAGGCTTCTCGGCGTTGGCTCCGTGACAGGCCACGCATTTTTTATATAAAGTAGCGCCATCAGCGGCGAATAAACTCAAACTAAACGCCGCAACCGCAGCACATGCAATAAGAACTTTTTTCATTCCTATCCTTTCTTTTTAAATTGTGGGTGCAGTATAATCAAAATTTAGTAAATTTCGGCTAAATTTTTGCAATTTGCGCTAAAGAGGCGAAATTCTATCTACTGCAAACTTTAGCGTAGAGGCTCAAAGCGGAATTTATGCTGTAAAATTTTAAGCGAATTTCGTCTTGCCACTTAAATTTCAATCGTAAAATTTCGCGGCGAAATTCTACGGCGGAATTTCATCTAGACGCCAAATTCCAGCGCGAAATTTCGCGTAGAATTTTAAAATTTAGCCACTTTACTTTATGCGCGAAATTTCGCCGCCTTGCATCTTATAAATTTTATCTGCGGCGCCGAAGTGTTTATCATCGTGCGAGATCGCAAAGATCGTGTATCCGCGCGATTTCAGCTCGGGCAAAATCCGCTCGTAAAACTCCGCGCGAAACTGCGGATCAAGATCGGCCGCAAACTCATCGAGCATCAAAAATTTTCGCCCGTCCATCAGCACGCTTACGAGCGCCAAACGCTTGCGCTGCCCGCTAGATAAGCTCGTTGTGCTAAATTTAGCTCCCTTTAGCTCAACCTTATCCTGCAGGTGCGTGAGCGCGAGCCACTCGCGCGCGATGTCCGCATCGCCCGTAGCGTAGTCGAAGAGGTAAAAATCGCTGAAAACCGCGCTTATGTTGTTGCTGTAGGCGCGCAGATCGGAGGGTTTAAGGGCTGTGCCGTCGGCTAAAATTTCGCCCGCTTGCGGCGTATAAAGGCCTGCTAAAATCATAAAAAGCGTCGATTTGCCGCTGCCGTTTTCGCCGATTAAAAACACCGTCTCGCCCGCATTTAGCTGCAAGCTTACCCCTTTTATGCCGAATTTACCGCCCGGATAAGAAAAGCCCACGTCTTTAAGCTCCAAGCAGTGCCACGGCTGCATTTGCGCAAGCTCGAAGCCCTGCACGAACGGGTCTAAATTTAACTCTTTGATCTTTGTGTAGGCGATCTTTGCGCGCAGTACGCTAGGAAGCGAAAATATGAGCATCATCAAAGGCGCGCGCAAAAAAAGCACCATAAGCGCGATCGTTACGGCGTTTGCGAGCTCCGCTTTGCCGCCGCTTAGTCCAAAATAAAGCACAAAGCCCACCGCGCCGAGCATCATCACGTTCATAAAATTACTCGCGAACGCGCCGTAAACCTCAGCTCGCAGCGAGCTTTGGCGTAAATTTTGCGCATTGGGCAAAAAGTCGTTTTCGTATAGGCTCTTTGCTTTGGCTAGGCTTAGCGACAGCTCCTTGTGCCCCTCGATCGCCGCGGCGTAGTTTTTATACAAAACGTCCTCGTTTTGGCGGTACAGATCGTAATTTTGCATGACTTTTTTCATCAAAAAGCGGTTGAATACCATCAGCGCGCCGATCCAAACGAATAAAAACGCAAACATCATAGGCGCGATGTATAGCACGTAGATGCCGCAAAATAGCACGATCATCGCGCCTTGGATAAGCTCGGATATGCGCATAAAGCCCTCGGTCAGGCGCGAAATATCGCTGGAAAGGGACGCAAGCAGGTTCGCCTTCGACGCAGCCTCGATGCGCTCGAACTTCGTATCGATGATCTGCTTGATGATCTTGGTGCGCAGATCGAATACAAAGTCGTTTTCCATCTTGCAAAGCATGATGCGGCTTAGCACCGAAAGCAGCAAAAATAGCGCCAAGAGCGCGAAAAATAGCGCGATGATCCTGCCGCCTCTTTCGGCGCCGTCAAGTAGATATTTATTGATAAAGCTTAAAATCAATATCCCCGAGCCGCTGTAAATCGCGTTTAGCGCGAGCATCGCGAGGATTTGTTTGGTATATTTTTTCATCTTTCGCCCCAACAAAATTTGAGCGCAATTGTGGCAAAATTCGTTTGAAAAAACGGTTAAATTTTAAATCTGTTCTCATTTTGCAAGCGAAATTTTACTTAGACTATGTAAAATTTCGCCGCAAGTCTGCGCGGAATTTCGTTTCGATCCCGCATTGTCTACAAAGCATACAAGCTGTCTGCTTGTACGGCACACATTGCATTGAATTTCAAAGCTGATGCCCGTTTGCTTAGGTAACTACGATATACCCGCTCATTGAGCAAGCTCTATAAATATACGCCGACGCTACCACAACATCAAAATTTAGTCGTACACCTTATAATTGAAATAAAATAGTGATTTGTAGCTATATTCGCGAGCCGCAACTACGTGCCGGTATTTTAAACGAAGTTAGCATTTACAACTCTGTTAGCGGCAGCATAAAAAAGCCATTATCTCGAGCATTGAAATTGTAGGTTTTTATTATTTTAGATACTTCTTGATATTCATACGGCGTCATCTCTATGCTTAATCCCCTGCTGTATCTCTTGTTTTACCATACTGCTTTCCAGCGTTTTGAAATATACTACTAAGCAGTAGTCAATTTAAGTGGAAAGTTTCGATCTCATTAAAAAAGAAAGATAGAAAAATAGCTTTAGTTTAGTAGGTTTTTGATAAGCTCATCGTTTTTGGAGTCGTGTTCTAGATCAAAGTATAAAATTTTAATTCGCCTTTTATAGTCGTATTTAAATTCCATAGGTTATTGCTCTGTGCCGTCTATCTTTGGATAGATGAGATAGAGCCTATCGCACTCGTGTTTTTTACCATAAGCGTATAGCTGATACAGATCGGTTTGCGAGATCTTGTTCTTTTCTTTTTCCTTATCGTCTTGATTGATAACTTTCCATTTCGTATCGGCTATAAATTTGCCTTCTAAAAATATATCAGGCCTTAGTCTAAAGCTCATCGGCTCTTCTACAAGGTGCTTTTTTGAATGTTGTAATTTAATATCTACATGCTCTTTTTTAATAAAATTTCCGACATAACTTTCAAAAAGCAGGTTCATATCAAAAAGTAAGGCAAGGGCTAGATCGTTGCCTTTGTGCGGAGTAAAAGCGTCGCCTAGAAGGAAAATTTTGCACCATAAAAGCGTTTGCTCGTAGTGTTTTACTTGGCGGTTTATGGTGCAGTTGGTAAAGAAATTTTTATAATCACTGCATGTCGAAACTTCGTCAAATATAAATAAAAACTCGCGTATTTTTTGCTGATTTTTGCTGGAATTCGACTTTTTGTATAGAAATTTAAGCGTTGTTTTTATGATCTGATTTATCTTTATGTCGCTTAAAAACTCGCTGTATTCTACATAAAATCGCTCTTTGTGGATAGTATTTCTTTTGATCTGTTCATTTATATTTAGCTTTCCTTTTAGAAATTTTAGATTATCTTCCAGAATGATGTAGTCGCTTTTTATTCCCTTTTTTACAAGGATTTCAAGCTCGCGTAAAAACATCGAGATAAAAATTTCTAAAAGCGGCAAATTTTTGGTTTTGAGATTAGCCAAATTTGAGCTTTTAAATGGAAAATCTTTAAGCGATCTTAACATTTTTAGAAAAACGTCTTTTAATCCATCTATTTTATCGGTATCATTTTTATCCGCTTCATCCGCTATTTTAGGCAAAATCTCTATCGTTAGCCCGCTTTTTGTTTGCAAAACACCTACATAGTTTCTTGCTTGTATAAATTTTCCACCGCTTCCGCTTCCTATCCTCAAAAACGAAGCATTTTCATCGCTGTTTTTAAGAATAAAATTTTCTATATCACTAAAGTCGTTTTCATCTATATCTTTATCATTCTGATATATACGCTCAAACTCGATTAGCGTCCTTTGTTTCTGTTTCATTCGCGCCGTCTTAGTCGCTTGATGACTTATAAATTTCTATATAGCTTTGAGCTTTGTTAAAGGCTTCGTCGTTTATCTTGTATAAGACTTTATCGTCTATATCGTCTATATTTTCTCCAAATAAATAACTAGCCTTATTCTCTTCTTTGGTTATAAACTGAGTTCTGCTATCTTTTTGCTTTTTATTGTCGCCCAAAACTAGTCTTATTTTTTCCCAATCATCGTAAAAATACTCTTGTAAAAGTGGTAAAATTTTATTTTTAAATACATTTGCAAGTGCGTTCATATCCGTTACATCTATAAAATAAGCGTGCCCTATCATGTGATCTCTGTCGTAAATATACTCTATACGCTCGTTTATCGTTTTAAGCATTTCTCCTATATTTATACCAGCAACTTCACTTAATTTATCGTATTCTGGCATCATCTCCACAAACTCAAACCTTCTTCTAAGTGCCGTATCCATAAGGGCTATGCTTCGATCCGCCGTATTCATCGTCCCGATTATGTATAAATTTGAAGGCACTCCAAATTTTTCTTTTGAGTATGGTAGCTCTACAATTATCTCATCATCTTTTCCAAGCCTTTTTGACGGCTCTATTAGCGTTATAAGCTCGCCAAAAATTTTAGATATATTTCCGCGGTTTATT
>CAUUSU010000122.1:0-5166 GCA_963547835.1 uncultured Campylobacter sp. | reverse complement strand
GCAATCATCGAAAAAGAGGGCTTCGTAAACGTCACGAACGCTAAAGAGGAGCTGGGACTTAGCAGAAAATTCGTCATCTGCTACCTCGAATACCTTGACAAGATGGGAAATATCGTGACGATCGACAATAAACGCTATTTGAAAAAGTAAAAATTTAAAATTTTGCACTACAATGCGCGGAATTTTTTGCAAAGGAAAAAAATGAAAAAAGCTATTTTAACTTCAGTTGCTCTCGCAGCGAGCCTAAACGCGGCTCTAAGCGACAGCGAAATTCTATCCATCTACGGCGGCGCGCCACAAGGCATCGAAATAAAGGTCGCCGAGCGCATCCCACTTAGCGAGCCAAAGGGCGTTGAAGCGGTCGTTTTAAAAATCTCTCAAGGCAATATGTCGCAAGAGGAGATCATCTTCACCCAAGGCGATCTGATCTTTACCGATATCATCGATCCTAAAAAACGCGTAGTCTATAAGGAGCAGATCAAACAAGACCGCATCGCAGGACAGCTAAGTAAGGTCTTCAAAGCAGAGAGTAAAGACAATATTATCAAGCTAGGAAACGATCCTAAAAAGCCTACGATTTTGATGCTAACAGACGCTTTGTGCCCATTCTGCCGCAAAGAGATGGCAAGGATCGAAGAAACTCTAAAAAATAACAATGTCGATATCGTCATGACCTCCGTTCACGGCGATGACGGCCACGCAAAATCCGCGCTCATCTACAAAGAGATCAAAAATGCTAAAACCGACGAGCAAAAGATAGCGGTTTTTAGAAAATACTACGCTGAAGATAACAAAGCAGGCGCCAAAGACGTAAGTGCTGCCGAGCTAAACGCTGCAAAAGCCCTAGCTGCCAAATATTTC
Organism: uncultured Campylobacter sp.; assembly: GCA_963547835.1. Classification (GTDB taxonomy): domain Bacteria; phylum Campylobacterota; class Campylobacteria; order Campylobacterales; family Campylobacteraceae; genus Campylobacter_B. Next base: position 4,305 of record CAUUSU010000122.1, on the reverse strand, counting down.
GGTGCGGGGGTAAACTCGGTGCCTTACATCATCGAACTAGACAAGCTAAAATAATCTCTTTTAAATTTTGCGGAGCGATCCGCAAAATTTCGCTTCTTTTACCCAGTTTCGGTAGTTTCCAATCAATCTAAATTTTACCTCGAAAATTTGAATGCTCCCTTGGAGTTCTTACAATTCCGCTACTTTTAAAAAATGCTCAAGTTACGCTGCGCATAGAATTTTAAAATCCCTTGCGGATGAAACGCGATCCGCAAAGTTTTAAACGGGCAAAATTTAGAATTTTAAAAAATCCTCAGCGTCCGCGCAAAATTCTGCGGCAGCGATTCTATCTCGTCGCTTCGCATCCAAAACGGCGCGAAAATGGTCTTACATGGAATTTCAAAGTATAAATTATGCGAGTAAAAATTTTAAGGCCGAAATTTTAAAATTTCGCAGCAAAGCTCGGGTAAAATTTAGCCGCAAATTTCATAAAATTTTTATTTTGCGGCAAAGAGGAATCTGTAATCGTGCTTCAAGCTGCCTATCTTGGACTACTCCGATTAAAATCAAAACTCCACGTCAAAAGCGGCTCTAGCGAGGCTATTTTTGCTCTCGCTTAGCTCGTACGATGCGCTGAGTCCGACGCTTTGAAGGATCTTATATTTCAGCCCGATTGCGCCGTTAAATACGCTGCTAGAATAATCAAGCCCCTCGACGTCGTATCTGTCCGAATACTTTCTGCTTGCATGATACGAATCGCCGCTAAATCGATGCTCGTACTCCGCATTTGCAAATATCTGCAGATCGCCGAAAGCCTTGATCGCGTAAATTCCCGCGGTGCCGTTCGGCGCGGTTTTTGAAGCGGAGCTAAATTTAAGCCTAGAGATCGCATCCTCGTTCACCATAATCGCTCCAAGCCCCAAATACGGCTTAATGTAGCCGTTTTCAAATAAAAATTTATACCCTGCTCTCGTGCTGAAATCCCAAATTTGCGACTTGTATTTCGCGCCGTGGATAGCGCCGAATCCGTTGTTGGTTTCAAATTTATGATCGTTTGTCGAATAGGTTAAATTTACCGCCAGATCCACGTTCTCGCTAAAATCGTATCTGCCCGCCAGACCGAGTTCGTAGGATTTGATGTTTTCTTTGACACCGTCGAATTTACCCTCGTACCAAGCGTCCGATTTTTGATACCCAAAGATCACGCCCAGCGTAAGATCATCCACTCTCTTGGAGGCTCCGAGTAAAATTCCGTCGCTCTTGTGATCGTATTTGACGCCGCCCGAGCGGTCTTTGTAATCTCCGCCGTAGTTTCCGATCGCGCTTACGTTTACGTTAAACTCCTGCCCGTCGGTGTCGGTTAAATTTTTATAAGCGGAATTTCTTGCAAGCTTGGTAAGATCCAGATCGACCTTCGAGCGCGGCATCTCGATGCCTATGCGGTTGCCGCCTCTTGCGACCTGCGAAAACAGGCTGCCGTTTTTAGGCGTGAAGTTATTGATCGCCAGCATCAGCGCTTCAAAATAGGTAGGCAGATCGTCGTATCCTCCAGGATAGCGGTTCGTATCGGAAGTGATGAATAAATTCGCCGCATTGCGCTCGCGCGACAGCCTTATAATCTCGTCATATTGCTCGGGCGAGGCGTTATAGATGACGTGTAAGATTTTAGCGGAATTTGCGGGGTCTTTTTCAAATTCCGAGGTTCTGGCGCGATAGCGGTTGATATACTCGTCTGCGCTTACTTCTTGCAGCATCCAGACGTCCGCGTAAGGGGCTATGGCATCGCGTACCCCCCAGCCGTTATTCGCCAAAACGAGCATCTCCGGATATTTGGATTTAATGTAATTATAAATACTAGCCATATAAGCGATATTGGAAGGGTTATCCTCGGTATTGACCTCGTCGATGAAGTATCCCGCGATGTTTTCTCTGCCGTAGAAATTTACAAAATTATCGATATCGGCATATACTAGGCTTAAATTTCTACTTGAACCAATGGCAGTAGGGCGACCGTCAGGACCGATAGGACCGGTAGTGCCCGTATAAGTATAGGCGAGATTTTTGATACCCGCAGCTTTATTGCGCTGCATTTGAGCCAAATCCTCGTCTCTTCGCACCAAATATTGTGAGTGAGAATCTCCTCCTGGGCGCTTTTCGTAAGAGCCGAAAGCCACATAAGGAACCAGCGCGCCGCCTATATTGGTAATGCCGTTCCAAAACTCGGCATTTACGCCGCTATTGCCCGTCCAGCGAAACGCAGGCATCATAACGCGCTGATTATTAAGCCTGCCCGAATATGAGCCCTTTTTAGCAAAGCCTCTTGCGTACTCGAGCTTGATACGAAATGAGTTTTCATACTCGTCGCTCGCGGAGCTATCGCTAGCTGCGTCGTGCCTGCTTAATTTCGCGCCCAAGCTATCCGCAGCGCTCATTATGTCGGAACGGGAAGTGTTGTTGGAAGGTGATTTTTGCGCGTTTGCATAGCTCCAGGAATTCTGCTCGCTCGCATAGCCGAACCCTGCTGCACCGACAAGCGCAAGAGATACGATTTTTTTCAAAGACTTTAGCATTCTGCACCGCCTCAAATAAAATTACCCAAATTCTTAAATTTCGACAAATTTGCGGACGCGCTTTTAAAATTAAAAGCTTTGTCGAAATTTAAGAATTTGGCCGCCTTAAGACGGCCAAATTTTAAAGCTTATTTTAATGCCGCTTTTGCCTTCTTTGCGACGGTTGCGAAAGCTTCGGGATCGTTCATAGCCATATTTGCTAAAATTTTTCTATCAAGCTCGATGCCCGCTTTTTTCAGTCTGTTTATAAATTTAGAATAGCTGATGTCGTTCAGCCTGCAAGCTGCATTGATGCGCACTATCCAAAGTCTGCGGAAATCGCGTTTTTTCGCGCGTCTGTCACGGAAGGCGTAAACGAGGCTTCTCTCTAGCTGCTCTTTAGCCTTTCTGAAATGTTTGCGTCTTGCGCTATAAAATCCGCGCGCAAGCTTTAGCACCTTGTTGTGACGGCGGCGTCTAACGATGCCCGTTTTTACTCTTGCCATATTAATCCTTTCTTAATCGGCGTCCCTTTGGGGATCTTGCCCTAAAATCCATAAATTTAGGGGAGTTTGAATGACTTTCGTCAAAAACTAACTTTGCACTATTTGCAAAGCATTTTTTTAACCGCAGATACGTTCGTAGAATCGACGTATTGGGCCTCGCGCAAATTCCTCTTGCGTTTTTGAGACATCTTCGTCAAAATGTGGCTGCGAAACGCCGAGCCTCTTTTGATCTTGTTTTTGCCCGCTTTAAAACGCTTGACGGCACCGCGCACGCTTTTCATCTTTGGCATGGTCGTCCTTTTTTTAAAGTGAACGGGAAGTATATAATAAAGTTTCTTTGAAAAATTTGAATTTTAGCAAAATTTATGAAAATACAAAATGCTACATCGAGATTGATATAATTATTACTCATAGCAATATTTTCAGATTTATATCGTTTTTATAAATTTAAGCAATTGGATAAAATTTTCCCTTTTTAATACCATTAAAACTATAAAACTTACTATTATTAAGCAAAACGCGTAGACGCCAAGCAATATATGAGATATAGCAATAAAGCAAACACCACAAAAAATTCTACACCAATATTACAAAAATTTACACTTTTTATAAATTTTTTCAGACCATAACTCAATGCGATATATTTGGCAAAAAGAGATAAAAACAGGCAAAACATTATGATAAATATATCATTGCAAAAATATACAATAAATCCAATAAATACTGAAAATATAATCAAAGAAATTAAATTTATACGAAGCATTTGTCCTTCTTTGCGTAATGCCTTAAAATATGAATTAGTAAGAAGGAGCGTCTTACCTTCGCATAGCAATATCGTAAAAATTATCGGCATATAATTTAAAACATTCGCATATTTAGGTAGCCAAGCGCCCAGTAGAATTTCTACAGGATATGCAAATAGAAATAAAAATACAAATATGATTGATAGTCCATCATCTAAAATTTTAAAAATTTCGTTTTGTTCGCAAGCTTTTTTAGTTCGTAATATCGGGAATAAGATTGCCGAGAATGCATTGATGAAAAATAGGGTAAAATTTAGTAGCGATAATATATGAAATTTTACCAAATAAAACGATGCTAAATTTCCATGCAATCATAGATCTTGCAATAAATATCAAAAATATATTGCAAAGCGCAGAGATTGTTAATTTTATACCTATTCGCATATTTTTATATATATAAAATAAGCTATCTGTAAAAGAAGCCATTTTTACTTTAAAAATATCCCTACATAAAAAACAAATATAAAC
>CAUUSU010000121.1:0-5193 GCA_963547835.1 uncultured Campylobacter sp. | reverse complement strand
TTTATCCACGCCTAAGGTTTCGTATAAACTGCTTGTGCTTGCCATTTTAATCCTCGAAATTTTAAAAATTTATGTGGATTATATCATAAAACTTTAGTGAGTGTCAATCAAGTTTGCTAAATTCTATTTATAAATTTTAATTTTGCGTTAAGAATATATTAGCGGACAAAATTTATAATTCCGCCAAAATTTCATTATCACAAAGGAAGCAAAAATGAAAAAATCGATCATCATATCGATAGCTTTAGCAGGTGCGCTTTTTGGCGCTAATATCGACATTAAAGAAGCTCCAAGCAATTATGAGCGCGTAAATCCGGGCTTTAATCAAGATGTGGTGCTTTCGTATCACAGCTCACTTGCGGACGTAAAAAAATCCGTCGTCAATATCGCAACTAAAACCAAGATCAAAGCAGGCAACAGCCCGATGTCACAGATGTTTGACGATCCGTTTTTTAAGCAATTTTTCGACTTTGACATTCCGCAGCAGCAGGAGCGCGAGGGAAGCTCGCTAGGCTCTGGTGTCATCATCTCCGAAGACGGCTATATCGTAACGAATAATCACGTAATAGAAAATGCCGACGAAATCGTAGTTACGCTATTAGAAGGCGATAAAGAGTATAAAGCCAAGGTAATCGGTACCGATCCTAAAACCGACCTTGCAATTATTAAAATCGACGAAAAAAATCTCTCTGCGGTTAAATTTGCCGACTCGTCCAAGGCTATGGAGGGCGACATTGTATTTGCTATCGGAAATCCTTTCGGCGTGGGCGGCACCATCACTCAAGGCATAATCTCGGCGCTAAATAAAAACAACATCGGGCTAAATCAATACGAAAATTTCATCCAAACCGACGCTTCGATCAATCCTGGCAACTCAGGCGGTGCGCTAGTGGATAGCCGCGGCGCGCTTTTGGGGATAAATTCCGCTATTTTAAGTCGCGGCGGCGGAAATAACGGCGTAGGCTTTGCGATCCCTTCAAATATGGTAAAAGAGATCGCCGAAAAGCTCATCACAAACGGCAAGATCGAGCGTGGCTTTATAGGCGTTACGATCTCGGATATGTCTAAAGATCAAAAAGAGCTCTATGAAAGCAAAGAGGGTGCGCTAATCTCAAGCGTCGAAAAAGACATGCCTGCCGATAAAGCAGGCATCAAGCGCGGCGATTTGATTATCAAAATAAACGGCAAATCTATCAAAAACGCCAACGAGCTAAAAAATTTAATCGGCTCAATGGCTCCAGGAAGCTCAGTGGATGTAGAATTTGAGCGCGACGGCAAAAGTAAGAGTACGACTATCAAGCTAGACGCGATGAAATCCGACTCCACCATCTTAGGCTCAGCCGGCGAGGACTCAAAAAGCGCAATAGAGGGGCTAAAGCTAAGGACGTTAAATGACAGCTTGCGCCGCAAATATAACCTCGACGACGATGTCTCGGGTGCCCTCGTCTTAAGCGTCAAAGATGGCTCAAAAGCCGATGATTACGGCTTTGAGGTAGGCGACGTGATCATCCAAGTCGGTCAAAACGATGTCAAAAGCTCAGACGACTTCGATCGATACATCAAAGATTACAAGGGCAAGAAAACCCTAGTTTGGGTTATCAGACGCGGAATTCCGCAAGGTCTTGTAATCCGCTAAAGCTTGGTCCACCAAGCTTTAGCGGCGAGTAACGCGAAAGCGTTAAAATTTAACCGCGGCGAGCCCAGGACAAAGCATTAGCGAAACATTGCGAGTAAGCCAGCAAATCTTTTGAGGTTTTGGACTTTTTGACAAGCGGAATTTCGAGCTTTCGAGCACAAAAGATACATAATAAACTATAAAGATGGGCTTTTGGCGAACATTAAAAGCTGCCGAAAGCCCTTTGTTATTTCAAATAGCTTCGAAAGCCATTTGCCATTTTAAACACCGCTGAAAGCCCAAATTTCGCTTGAAATTCTTAGATTTTGCCCCCTCCATTGCTTTTGTTTTCACTTGGAATTTTTAAAATTTAACCCTCCACGCCGCTACTTTATCGTTTTTATCGCCTCGTCTGGGACTGCTTTAAAATTTTAATCTCTTTGCTAACAACATACCGTAGAAGTATGGCTTTTAGCCTAGAATTGTTTTAAATTTTAATTCCTCTTTTATATATTACTTCGCTTTAAATTCCACAAAATCCAAATTTTAGAAAACTTATGCCCTACCCTATTTCTCATTATCAGAAACTGCTGCCTTTTTATTCTAGCGCTTTTCTCGCAGCGACGCTTCTTGGGAATTCCGCTAGCTAAATTTTAAGGTCGGAATTTTAAAATTCCATCATTTTGTAATCGTAATTTTTCGTTTAAGCTTCGATAACAAAAATAAGCTGAAATTTTACTTTATTATCGAAAACGTTGCATCACAATACCCATCTTTTCGCATTAAGCTACCTTTTGTTAGGAATTGTATTAAATTTATTGTAAATAGGTATTTTTATAGTATAATGGATAGTTTTTATTTTTTACGAAGGATTACAACTATGAAAGATATTAAGATACCGATTATCTCAGGTCTGAGCATCGCTGCTACGCTAGCATTGATGCCGATGCAAGCTTTAGCCGACAATGCAAAAGCGACGGTAACCGGCGGCGGCAGTAATAAACTGCATCGCTCTGGCACCACTACTTATTATTCCGGTGGTTACGAGGGTGTGGTATCGGGCGCTTCCAGCGATCATATAGTAACTATTACGGGCGATCCTAGCGGTGTCGATATGTCTTCATACACCATATACGGCGGCGGCATGGGCGATCCTAATGTCGTACCTACGAAATCCGCCGATCGAAACAGGATCATCGTTCAAAACGGCGCTACTGCTACTACTATAATAGGCGGAGAAGGTATAGGTGCAACCGGCAATACCGTAAGCATAATAAATGCAACCATTAAGCGAGCCGTCCTCGGCGGCAACGGCACTTGGGCCGGGCAGCAGAACTATTCGGGAGATGCCGTCGGCAACACCGTAAATATCGAAGGCAATAGCCATATAATCGGAGATGGCGCGGGTGTAGCCAACTTTGAAGCGATGGTGTCGGGAGGTCGCGCTAGATATGGTGCCTCTGCGAATAATAATACGGTAAATATCACCGGTGCGGCGAAAATAGATATGGGAAGGATAGAGGGCGCCACCATACACCAAGGCGGCTCCGCGAAAGGCAATGGCGTCAATATCACGGGTGCTGTCGTCTTAAATACCGATCAAGAAATAGACGGCGCAGTATCCGTAACTCCAAATTTCGCTAGTACGTTAGAGGAGAATTATGTCGTCATAAATAACGCCGGCGCTAAGCTTCAAAATATAACAGGCGCCAATTCTACGAAAAAAGGTATCGACGTCGGAAGCAAGACTACGGCAATCGGTAACTGGGTGGAGTTAAAGGCAGGACAGGTCGAATCCACTACAGGCTCATATATGGCTGCCGTATCTAAAAACAATTATTCTAAGATTACCGGCGGAACGGTTATAGGCGATGTACACGGAGGCTTCGGTGGCAACCACGTCGCAACTCCTAATCTTACTCACGTCGCTACGAGCGAGGGCGATCATGCGGAAATACAAGGCGGCGAGATAAGAGGTAGCGCTTACGGCTTCCGCAACGTAAACGGAGAGATAAAAAGTAGCTACGTTGAAATGAGCGGAGGCAAAGTAGCACAAGATACTATCGGCGGAAACAGCCTGAACGGCAAAATTTCAAATACCAAAGTAATTCTAAACGGCGGTGAAGTAGGTCACGACGTCATCGGCGGAAACAGCGTTAACGGCGACGTTAAGGGCGCCAGAGTAGAGATCGCAAACGGCGCTACGATGAGCCACGATATCATCGGCGGTAGAAGCGAAAAAGGCAAGGCCGAGGCTAACTGGGTAGTAGCTGATTTAACCGGCAAAAGCGTCTTTCAGGTAATCGGCGGAACTAATAAAATCAGTAGCGGCAGCGGAACGGCAAACAATAACCACGTCCAAATAACCGGCGGAACACTAAACGGTCCTGCTCTGGGCGGACGCGGCGAACAAGGCGTCAGCGGCAATGAATTCTTCGCTACCGGAACGACTATCAACAACCACGTTTCTGGCGGAACTACCTCAAACGGCAATGCCGTACAAAACGCCTTATCCTTGGTAAATTCTACAGTCAATGGAAATAGCCAAGTAAAAGGCGGTAACGCTATGGCGGGCTCTGCATCCAATAACAGCGTAATTTTGCAAGGCTCCACGATAAACGGAGTAGTTTATGGTGCGCAAGCTACCGCTGCTGGCAGCAATGACAATACGGTAAATTTAACGAATAGCACCGTTACCGGCACGATTTACGGATTATTCGGTAGCGGTAGCGGTAGCGGCAATACCTTGATAAATGATTCAAACGCCATTGCTCCTAATAAAGCGGGCAATATCGCTAGATTTGATGTTTTAAATTTCTTGCATATATCAAATGCGAATTCCGATGCAAACAAAGCCGCCCTTCAAATCACGGATGGAGCTCAAACCGATATAAATAATGCTAAATTTCAACTCGACGGCACTGATTATAATGTAGATACTTATGCGATAGGCGACGGCGAGAAGCGCTATCTGATCCATAATGAAAACGGATTTACCGGTTTTGACGAAACACAAACGACCAAGCGCACTGATAATGTATTTACGATCAAAAATGCCACTACCTACTCGATGAATTTAAAAGGCCTGATGAAAGATGATGACGGAAAATCCATCGTAATCCAAGGTAAAAAGAAAACCGACCGCACTATCGATGGAGCATTCGATAACGGCGAGGTTGGTAAATACTCCGGCCCTGCGGGCGATCCTACTATCGACGTAGGTGAAGATCCAAATGCACCGCAGAATTTCGGCGGACTAGATATCGACACCACCAACGTAACTAACGCTACCGTAAATTTGATCGGCGGTAACGACATCGGAACGATAAAGGGCGATGCTAATGACGTTGTAAATGTCGGCAAAGACGGCAACAATCCGCTAGTGCCTGGCAATATCGCCGCTAAAAATATCGAGGGAGTCGGTAAGTTAAATTTCAACCTCCCTAACAACTACAACGGAAGCGATCCCGCACTTAAACTTACCGGAAGTACTATTACCGATCTTAGCCAGACTAATGTTAACGTAAATACCAATAACCTTGATGATAACAAAGACTATAAGTTAATCAGCAAGGATA
>CAUUSU010000120.1:0-5270 GCA_963547835.1 uncultured Campylobacter sp. | reverse complement strand
GCGTGATCCTTTGCCTTGACGCTTTTATAGACCTTTAAAATTTTGCCGTCCGCACCGATCAGAAAGGTCGAGCGCACGATGCCTAGATACTCGCGCCCGTAGTTTTTGCGCACCTGCCACGCGCCGTATAGCTTGGCTACCTCGTGCTGCGGATCGCTCAGTAGAATGTGCTTTAGGCTCTGCTTGGCGATGAAGCCCGCGTGGGATTTGGCGCTGTCGGGGCTGATGCCTACGATCACGCAGTCTGCGGCGATAAAATCATCGTACGCGGCGCTAAATTCGCACGCTTCGGTCGTGCAGCCGGGGGTGTTATCCTTGGGGTAAAAATACAGCGCGACCCTCTTGCCCGCGAAGTCCTTTAGCGCGACGCTCGCTCCGTCGGCGTTTTGCAGCGTAAAAGCGGGCGCTACGTCTCCAGCTTGCAGCGTGATTTTGCGCTCGCGATCCTCTGCGCTAAACTCGTCTTCGATCTGTGTTTTTCTCTGCATATCGTGTCCTTTTTTTTGAAATTTTCGGGCTGGTAGCCCAAATCGCGGCTAAATTTTAATCTTTTTTCATAAATTTATCCTTGCTTGGATGAAATTTCGTCCCGCGCCGCAGCCGCGCGCGCATCGGGTGGATCGCAAGCGAGATCGTTCCAGACAAGAGCGGGCTAGGGGCTTGCTTTACGGCACGCGTAAAAACATTTTGTTGCACATGCCTTGAGGTAGTATGGTACGAGAGCGCCTCGTATCTATTGTGCCACGCAAACTCCGGTTACTCACAAGAAAAAACAACTCTTCATTTTTACAAGCCCTCTTAATCTACTTTTAGCTTTTTAACGATATGATTCTGCAAATTTTAACAAAGGAAATAACATGAAAACGCTAGTTATCTTATCGCATCCCAATTTCGCCGCCTCGCGCGTGAACAAAGCTCTATCGCAGGTCGCAAAGGGCGCTGCCGGCGTAGAGGTGCGTCATTTGGAGGGACTTTACGGCACCGATACTGCGCGCATTGACGCCCGCGCAGAGCAAGACGCGCTATTGGGCGCTGAGCGCATCGTATTTTTGTACCCGATGTACTGGCTAAACGTGCCGCCTATGCTAAAAGCCTATATCGACATCGTCTTTTCGCACGAGCTGGTGGGTTCCGGCGCGCTTAAGGGCAAGGTTCTGCAGCTTGCGCTAAGCGCTAGTACGCCGCTTAGCGAGTACTCCAAACAGGGTTCTATCGGCTTTAGCCTGGATGAAATTTTAACGCCGCTTAAGATCGCGGCAAACTACTGCGGGATGGACTTTGCCGTGCCGTTTATCAGCAGCGGATTTGAGCCGGGCGAGTTTGGCGACGATGCCGTAGATGCCGCAGCTGCACGCTTTGGTAAGCTCTTGCGAGGCGAACTAGGCCCCGACGAGTATCAAATTTAGCAAAGCAAATGCCCGCTACCCGCGGCTATGAGCCGAAATTTTACAAGAGTGATTTTATTCGCGGAATCTACGCCTTTTAACGAACCGATCGGCAAAAGCTCAAAAAACGCTCGGATTTAGGGCGAGGCGATCGGTTTGATGATCTGTCCGTGCTGCTATCTATCGGCGGGCGCGGTTAGTGCGTGCTGCTATGATCTAGATCGGCTCACTCTCGGTGTGGACATTTACGCGAGGATCGGTCACTACCGAGCAAAGTAGCGCCGTAGCGAGCGCGCAAAATATGAAAGCGCATTGCTATAAGCGAGCGGGCAGAGTGAAGAGGAGCCCGCGTTTCATAGATATCTCGTGCTAGTGGGGCTTGCGTGCTGCATAGATGCAAAGCCTGCGCGAAACGTGCACTGCGGCAAAATAGGGCAATACCGATCTTGGTGTGATTGGGGCTGGATGTCGCGTGGGGCGCATCTGCGCGCATGAGAGAAAAGAGCGCTTATAGCGCGATTTGAGCTGCTATGAAATTTGATTTATCAAAAGAGATTTTTGAAGAAGGAGCGAAATTTATAAAATTTCACTCTTTGATTTTGTGATGTTTAAAGCGTGCACATCGTTTCGCGCAATGCAGGATTATTTCACGCCAACTATGATTTGAGTAGCTTTGATGATCGCGGTTACTTCATCGCCGACTGCTAGCGCCAAATTTTTAACGGAGCTGTTTGTGACGATCGCGCTTAAATTTTCGCCGCCTGCGGTTCTGACATCGATTTCAGCATTGATTGCGCCCTCTTTAACGGCGGTGATTTTGCCTTTTAGCTGGTTCGCAGCACTTAGGCGAAGATCATTTTCTCCCTTTGAAATGATGACATTTGGGGCTTTGAATAAAAATACCGCCTCTTTGCCTACTTTTAAATCCAAAGTTTTTTCAGAATCAACCGTCACGGTCGCTTTTAACACGTCGCCGCCTCTGGTTTTAGCTGTGATTAGCGAATTTACCGCACCTGTTTTTACGTCGCTGATTACGACGTGAAGCTGATTTCTAGCACTTATTGCCATAGTTTCTCCTTGTAAAAAAATTACGAGCAATGTTAGCGGCAAATCCTTAAATGAAATTTAAAAATGCTGCATGTAAGAAATTAATTTGATTTGTTGCGAATTTATATTAAGTCCACTTTTTAAATTCCTAGCTTGCATTATGAAAAATAGCGTTAAAAAATAGATGAAATTCTAAATTTGCATATTAAATCGAGTCATTTTCCTTGAAATTTTGCGTTTTTTTAGAGCTCTGACGCAAAATTTAGCGTTTGTTTTATGCGCACCTGCGAAGTTACATCCGGATAGAAATTTATCTCAAATCGTGTCTGGCAAGGCTTTAAGAGCGCTCCGCTCACGCCTGTTCGCTGAATTTTGCGCCTCGCACATTGGTTTTACTAGTGGATTGGCGAGTGAGGCGGTTTTACATTTGCTTTAAAATTATGGCGAGCGGTGCGCTTTGAGCGCAAAATTTCAGCGCACCTTGCTTTGCAGAAAATCACGCAGAATCATCGCGTGGTTGCAGTGCTCGTCCTTTGCGGCGTATAGTAGCGTGACGACCGGCTCGTTTTTAACCTTTTTCAAAAATTCAGCCACGGCGGGATTTTGCTCAAGTTCGGCTAGGTAAAGCTCCTTAAAATGGGCAAAATTCTCAGGCTTATGCGCGAAAAGCTTGCGTATTTCGGTGCTAGGCGTTATGTCTTTTGCCCACATATCAAGCTCCAGCGCGTCCTTTTTTATGCCGCGCGGCCAAAGCCTGTCGCATAGTACGCGAAAACCATCCTCTTCCTCCGCGCTCTCATAGACGCGCTTAATTTTAAATTTTGTCATAGTTTGCTCCTTTAAATTTGCTAATCCTTGATAAAATAATCGCCGTCGAAGCTTACGAGTGAGTATTTGCGCTCGCCCCCAAGCGCTTCTACGAGCTCAGGCACGCTAAGAAACGTGAGGCTGTCGGCGCCTATAAATTTACAAATTTCATCCGTGCTCATATTTGCGGCGATCAGCTCGCGTACGCTCGGCGTGTCGATGCCGTAGCGCTCGGGATACTTTAGCTCCGGGCTTGCGATGCACATATGCACGCGCGCCGCGCCCGCATGGCGCAGAAGCTCGACGATCTTTTTGCTCGTAGTGCCGCGCACGATGCTATCGTCCACGACGACGACGCTCTTGCCGTGCAGTGCTGCCGCGATCGGGTTTAGCTTGAGTTTGACCTTCAAATTTCGCACCTCTTGCGTCGGCTCGATGAAGGTGCGACCGATGTAGTGGTTGCGCACGATCGCCATCTCGAAGGGCAGCTTGCTCTCTTGCGCGAAACCAAGCGCTGCCGGCACGCCGCTATCGGGCACGGGCACGACGAAATCGGCTTTTAAACCCCCGCATTTTCGCGCGAGCGCTGCGCCCAGTTTTTTTCTGACCTCATAGACGTTTTTGCCCTCTACGACGCTGTCTGGGCGCGCAAAGTAGATGTATTCAAACGCGCAAATTCTGGCCTCCGCAGCTTTTAAAATTTGAACCGAGCTGAACTCGTCCTTGCCCTCTTCGAAGATCACCATCTCGCCGGGCTTTACGTCGCGGATGAACTCGGCTCCTACGAGATCAAACGCGCAGGTTTCGCTCGCGACGATGTAGCCGCCGTCTTTTAGCCTGCCGATGCTAAGCGGACGCACGCCGTAGCGATCGCGCACGGCAAACATCTTCGAGCGGCTTAAAATCAGAAGCGAATACGCGCCCACGCACTGCTGCAGCGCCTCGATGATACGGTCTTTTAGATGCTCCTGCCTGCTACGCGCGATGAGGTGCAGGATGTTTTCGGTATCCATGCCGGACTGAAAAATCGCCCCCTCGCTTACGAGCTTGCGGCGGATTTCGTCTTTATTGATCAAATTTCCGTTATGAACGATCGAGATCTCCCCCAGAGCGTAGTTGCCGGCTACCGGCTGCGCGTCCTTTAGGCTGTCTGCACCCGCGGTGCCGTAGCGGTTGTGGCCGATCGCGATGTTGCCCTTTAAAATTTCAAAACTCGCGGGGCTAAAAACCTCCGTCACGAGCCCCGTGGCTTTGATCGTTTTGATGTGATGATTAAAGCTCGAGCTGATGCCGCTTGCCTCCTGACCGCGGTGCTGCATGGCAAAAAGCCCGTAATACGCGGTTTTAGCCGCACCTTCGGAATTTATGACTCCCACGATTGCGCACATTTTCTAACCTCTTAAATTTTATTTTTTAGAAATTTATCTATATTTTGTTTTATCATTGACGGCTCGCCGTCCGGCATTTTGCCGGCGCCTCATCAAATAGATCGGCTGAAATTTTAAACATCTCGGTGATTTTCGTTCTGCTTTTGGCATAGCTGCCGAATAGCCCGACTTTGTAAATTCCAAAACTTTCAAGCTCGGGCTTTAGCTCACGTAAAAAATTTAAAATTTCATCTTTTGTAGGCATTTTTTCCTCTTAAATTTGGCCGCAAAGCCTAGATTCCTAAGCAGTCGTCGATGCCGTAAAGCCCGCTATTTTGCGATGCTAGCCATACCGCTGCCTTTATCGCGCCTCTGGCAAAGGTCGCGCGCGAAGTGGCCGTATGATTTAGCTCGACGAACTCACCCTCGCCGTAAAACCCCACGGTGTGGCGCCCGACGATGTCGCCGCCGCGCAGCGACATCACGGCGATCTCGTCCTTGCCTCGCTCGCCGATAAGTCCGTCGCGACCGCTTACGCGCACGTCTTTCAAGCTTAGCCCGCGCGCGCTTGCAGCGCTTTCCGCAAGGCTCATCGCCGTGCCGCTCGGAGCGTCTTTTTTGTGGCGGTGGTGCATCTCTAAAATTTCGCAGTCAAAATCGCGCA
>CAUUSU010000119.1:0-5275 GCA_963547835.1 uncultured Campylobacter sp. | reverse complement strand
TTTAGCGGCGTTTTGATATGCGCGGTTTTTTCTTCGACGATTTTGATCGCGCTTAGCAGATCGCTTTGCAAACGCCCGCAGGTAGGGCATGAGATGATATTAACGCCGCTTTTTTGCACGCCCGCGTCCTGCAGGATCGCGCGCGCGACGCGGATCTCCTCCTCAAGCTCGCCCGTGATGCTCACGCGCATCGTATCGCCGATACCCTCCATCAAAAGCGCACCCAGCGCGATCGCGCTCTTGATGCTCGCGTGAAATTTCGTCCCCGCCTCGGTCACGCCCAGATGAAAAGGATACTCGCATAGCGGGCGCAGCGCGCGATACGCAGCCACCGTGCTCGGCGCGTCCGAAGTCTTAAGCGAGATCGCAATGTCGCTAAAGTCCTCATCCTGCAGCAGCGCGGCGTTATACAGCGCGCTTTGCACCATCGCCTCCACGCTGCGACCGTATTTCTGCTCAAACTGCTCCTCCAAAGAGCCCAAATTTACGCCGATGCGGATAGGCAGGCTGCGAGCTTTGCACGCGCGCACGACCTCTTTGATACGGTCCCTGCCGCCGATATTGCCGGGATTGATGCGGATAGCATCGACAAACTCCGCAACCTGCAGCGCTAAGCGAAAATTAAAATGAATGTCCGCTACGATGGGAAGCGGCGAGCTTCTTTTGATACGTGCGAGCGCATCCGCGTCCTGCTTATCGAGCACGGCACAGCGCACGATGTCGCAGCCAGCGAAATACAGGCGGTTAATCTGCTCTAGCGTGCCCTCCACGTCCTTGGTCTTAGAAAAGCTCATCGACTGCACGGAGATGGGCGCGCCGCCGCCGATTTTGACAGGTCCCACGGAGATTTGACGGGTCGGATAGCGATTTTTCAAATTTGAGCCTTTAGAATTTTTTGCGCTATTTTATTCAAAACGGGGTTAAAATTTAATAATTCGCACTTACCACCCGCCGTAGAATTTCACCCGCTGAATTTTGCTTTCGCGCCTACGAAAAATTTCATTTTGCCGCGAAATTTGAGCGAATAAAGTCTATAAAATTCCGCCATCTAATAAAATTCTAAAAATTCCGACAACAAATGAAACTCTATCAAATTTGATGGCAAGCGAAATTTAACAAACTACGCGGCCAAGCAAAATTCCGCGAATTTAGTAGGCGAGGCGGGCGAAGTCCTACGACATAAAATTAAGAAATTAAGCTTTTGAAATTTCCGCGAAATTTTACCCACATTATCGTCGTGGCGCTCGCTCGCGCAAAAAGAGTGCAGTATGGTTTATCCTAGCAGCACGGCATGCAGCCGTGAAATTTCAAACCAAGTGGATGAAATATGAACATTCTATCTTTAATTGCAGCATTAGGGCATTGTTTCGCACGGCGACAAAGCCGAAAAAACGTCAGCCGTTCGTGTTTTTTGCAATGCAAGTACCTGTATTGCGATCTTATAGAGGCAGCAAAATTTAACCGCCTATTCATATAAATTGCGCCGGCGTGCCGCCTAGGCTAGCGCACTAGCTCCATATTCACCTTGACCCTGCTCATCTTGTCCTGCAGCATATCCATCACCGACTCATTGCGCGACGAAGCATCATCCGTCGGGGCTTCGTGCTGCTGCCACTTACTTTTCGGCGCGGCGGGGCCCCACTGCGACGAAAATATCAGCCCTCGCTTTTTCTCGGTCTCAGGCGCAGGCTCGTACGGCTGTGGAGCGGGCTTCGCCCAACGCTCATCATAACGCATCGCAGCACCTTGTCCTAGCGCATTACCCCGCTTTGGCGACGACATCTTACTAATCGCGCTACCGCTAGGGCGCCCTATCGCACGGCTAGAGCGAGCAGATGTGGGAAGATAGGGCGCGCGGGCATTTTGACGAGCCGTATATTTCGTGGCGCTCGAATGAGATGCAGCTGTATGCCCCATAGCGCCAGAACGAGTTGCACTATAGACGCGGAGAGCTTGCGGCTGTGTAATTCGAGCCGTCGTTAATTTGCGAGCTTGTGCGTCTACGATTTTGCCGGTCTGATCATCCGCGCCTCCGTGAGTTTGCGCGCTTGCGCTTCTCCGCATATCTGCACCTCTGTAAGTTTGCTCCGTATCGCGAGCGCTTGGCGCCTCGTCCTCATAGATACGGGTCTTTGGCAAACGCATCAGCGTCGCGACTAGACTCTTGCTAGCTCCATTCTGACTGCTTGATTGATTAGCCGGGCGCCTAGATGCTTTATTTCTCGCAGAATGCGATGCGAAATTTTGCCCGGGATTTTTAGTAAAATTTTTCGCACTTTTTTGCGTGGAATTTTTAGCAGGATTCCCAGATGCACGTGTATTTTTTGTGAGCTTGGAATTTGAAAGACGTTTAGCATTTGCAGATTTTTTAGCATGCGGCTCGGTAGAGGATTTCACCGAAGTATTTTTACTCAGATGATCTTTGGCTCGCAGATTTTGAGATGAAATTTTAGATTTATGGTTTTGCAACGCGGCGGGCGATTTATGGCTTTGCTGCGCGGCAAAAGCGCCAGAAAAGCTCGTCAAAATGAATGCAATTAAAAAAATACGAGCTAAATTTTTCATCGTTTTCCTTTCCATGATTTTAGGCGAAATTTAGCAAAGCTTAGATTAAGCCGCGTTAAATTTAATGAGTGAGGCTATGAAATTTCAGCTCTAATTCCAAGCCGTATCGCCAAACAAAAGGCTAAGCTTGAAAAATTCCGTAGCTAGGATTCTGTTTGGCAATAAAATTTTATCACAACAAAAATATGACGCCACAGCAAATTTTTATCTTGTAAGCGCTTAAGAAGGAGAGCTGAAAAATTTTAAAGTTTTAGAATTCTGCGCTTAGATTTTGAGTGGCAAGTCAGAATTTAAGGTAAAAAGCAATCTCAGATAAAGCTTTTAAATTAAGGGATAAAGCGGCAAAACTGTAAATTTGCGATGAGATACGAAATTTATAAGATCATGCAGTGACTAAAAATCACACCGCTTAATCGCTAATTCATAATAAATCGCCGCGCCTTAGACATATCCAAAACGCGGCACATCTCATTCTACGACGCATAGCTAAAGCATCGCCGCACATAAGCGCTGCAAAATCTTGCAGCGCCGTTGTAATGGCATAGGAGCGCCGAATGACGCTCCTATGGGGCTACATCATTCCGCCCATGCCACCCATTCCGCCCATATCAGGCATTGGAGGCATTGCAGGTTTCTCCTCTTTAATCTCGCTGACGGTCGCTTCGGTCGTTAGAAGCAGGCTTGCGACGGAGACCGCATTTTGAAGCGCGATGCGCTCAACCTTGACTGGATCGATGATACCTGCCTCAAACATATTGACGTACTCGCCGTTTGCGGCGTTGAAGCCAAATTTTTTGTCTGAGCCCTGCTCGACCTTATTTGCTACGACGCCCGCGTCAAATCCCGCATTCTCTGCGATCTGGCGAAGTGGAGCGAAAAGCGCGCGTTTGACGATGTCCGCGCCGATAAGCTCGTCGCCGCTTAGAGCTAATTTTACGCTAAGTCCCGCTCTGATTAGCGCAGCGCCGCCGCCGATTACGATACCCTCGTCTACGGCTGCTTTGGTTGCGTTTAGAGCATCGTCCACGCGGTCTTTTTTCTCTTTCATCTCGGTTTCGGTCGCAGCGCCCACCTTTATAACCGCAACGCCGCCGCTAAGCTTAGCCATGCGCTCTTGAAGCTTCTCTTTGTCGTAATCGCTCGTAGTCTCTGCGATCTGAGCTTTGATCTGCGAAACGCGCGCGTCGATATCTTTTTTCTTGCCCGCGCCGCCTACGATAGTGGTGTTATCTTTGTCGATCACGATGCGCTCGGCTTGTCCAAGATCGGCCATGGAAGCGCTTTCTAGCGTTCTGCCAAGCTCCTCGCTGATGACGGTGCCGCCTGTTAAAATCGCAATATCTTCAAGCATCGCCTTTCTGCGATCGCCAAATCCAGGGGCTTTGACCGCAGAGATGTTTAGCACGCCGCGAAGTTTATTTACGACTAAAGTCGCAAGTGCCTCGCCCTCGATATCCTCGGCGATGATTAGAAGCGGTTTGCCGCTTTTTTGAACCTGCTCCAAAACCGGTAATAGGTCTTTTAAATTTGTAATTTTTTTGTCAAATAGAAGCACTAGTGGAGAAGCTAGCTCGACTAGCATTTTCTCGGCATTTGTAATGAAATATGGGCTTAGATAGCCGCGGTCAAACTGCATTCCCTCGACTACGTTTAACTCATCGTTAATAGATTTTGCCTCTTCAACGGTGATAACGCCGTCCTTGCCGACTCTTTCCATAGCGTCTGCGATCAGATCGCCCACCGCGCTGTCGTTATTAGCAGAGATCGTAGCAACCTGAGCGATCTCTTTTTTGCCGCTTACTTTTTTAGAGGATTTTTTTAGCTCCTCAATAACCGCAGCGCTAAATTTATCCATACCACGCTTAACTTCGATCGGATTTGCGCCCGCAGTTACGTTGCGTAGGCCTTCTTTAAAGATCGCGTGAGCTAGCACGGTAGCTGTAGTAGTGCCATCTCCTGCTTGATCGTTGGTCTTACTCGCTACTTCGCGCACCAAAGAAGCGCCCATATTCTCAAGCGTATCTTTTAGCTCAATCTCTTTAGCGACGGTTACGCCGTCTTTTGTGATCGCCGGAGCGCCGAAGCTTTTTTGGATTAAGACATTGCGACCGCGAGGTCCCATCGTAACTTTTACCGCGTCGTTTAGCTTCCTAACGCCCGCGTAGAGTTTGTTTCTTGCGTCGTCTGAAAAAATAATCTCTTTTGCCATTTTCAATCCTTTTTATTTAATTATGCCTAAAACATCTTCTAAATTTAAGATAAGAAATTTCTTATCATCTAAGCTAATCTCGCTGCCTGCGTATTTTGCAAACGCTACGGTATCGCCATTTTTGACGCCTTCACATTCGCTGCCGACGGCTACGATTTTGCCGGTCGAAGGCTTCTCTTTTGAAGCATTGTCGGGGATGATGATGCCCGAAGCGGTCTTTTTTGTTTCCTCCTCGCGCTCTATTAGAACGCGCTTGCCAAGTGGTTGAAATTTCATTTCAGTCCTTTCTTTGATTTGTGATTTCTAAAATTGGCACTCAATGTGTTTGAGTGCTAAGATTATATGCAAAATTTAAAATCTTGTCAATAGTTTATGAAAAATTTTTATAAAACTTTAGTGATTTAAACTCAAGTATTGAGATTTCAAACGTTAAATTTTAAGAGCTATAATACCCTCAAATTTTAAATTTTAAGGGGACGAAATGAAAATTTTCGGCATAAT
>CAUUSU010000118.1:0-5275 GCA_963547835.1 uncultured Campylobacter sp. | reverse complement strand
ACCAAAAGTGCGGCGATGATGATTACGATGACGTATAGAATTTTAACGACTAGATTTATGATATCTTTTCTGACGCCTTTTTTCGTGATGTTTCCAAGCACGACAATACCGTAACCATCGATGATTTCGATAATGAGCCATGCCCAAAGCACCACGTAAACGATCGAGAATAAATTTGCAAATTTTATCGGCACAGGCGCCGGATAATAAAATATACTAAGACAGATATCGACCGAATAAGCGATCAGCAAAATACCCATCGGACGCTTGATAATGCCCACTACTTGCGTTTTTAGAGTTTCGCTATCCAGCGAAAAGCTTTTATTAAAGAATTTAAATACGAAATAGATGATGTTGGCAAGTAGCCTGCGAAGCGAGTAGAAAAATAGCGTAATCAGCGTGATTAGAATGAGCTTGCCGAAATTTACGTGGCTGAGCTTAAACGGAATTTTATCGTTGATATAATCGATCACCGACTTAAAATTTAAGCTCGTAAAAACCACGCTGCTTGCGAGTAGATCGCTATTTCGCGATAGATACGTAAGCACCTCGTCGTAGGTCTGCTTGTCGTTTTTCAAATCGTTGATTTTAGACTCTAAGGCGTCTATCTGCTCTTGACTGCTTAGATTATTTTTCAAATCATTAAGTTTGCTAAAATCCCTAGTTTGGATATTTAGTAGCGTGCTACTCAGCTCACTTTCAAGCGCGCTTCTGCTTGCGCCGTTTACAAACATATCCTCAATTTTCATAAGCGAGGTATAAAAGATCTCCGCCATTTCCATTTTTTCTAAATCCGCGCTTGCATTTACGTATTCGGGAGAGCTCTGCTTTTTAGCGTATTTTTTTAGCGTAGTTTGGATGTTCTTTTTATTTTGCGCATACGACATTATGCTTTCGATATCCATATCCTGCTGCGTAATCGCAAAAGGTAGGCGATCAAAGAGCTTAGCTTTATTGCGATCGATGGCATCCAGTTCGTTTTTGCTCGCGTTGGCATCGCCGCCGTTAAGCAGGGAGCTGCGCTGCAAATTTAGCTTTTTAATCTCTTTGATTACAGAGATAAGCGTCTCGCCGTTAGGAGCTTTTTTCTGCGAAGTCTCCGTTTTAGCGACCTTTTCTGCGATCATATTTATTACTTCAGTTTTATTGCCATCCTCTGCACCAAGGGATTTGGATAAAATTTTAGCGACCTCTTTTTTGATCTCGGTTTTGTTGTTTTCTAAAGTAAGATTTGCCTCGGGCGCGGAAGAATTTGTCTCTACAAAGCTTCCCTCGCCGGTCGTGTTGAGATCTGCAAATGCTAAAGTGGTGCTAAAAAGACTAATCGTTAAAAAGCTGATTATAGATTTTTTCATAATCCATTCCCTTATTTAATAGCGTAAAATGCGCGCCTTCGTCGTCGTAGTTGAATAGCTCGCCCGTTTCGATGACGTAGTGCCAGCCGTAAATTTTAATCTCGCCGTTTTTGTAGGCGTCTTTGATGCCAGGAAAGCTAAGTAAATTTTGCATGGAATTTATAATATTTAATCGCTCGGTGATCCACTCGCGCTTGTCGGCACCGATATCTTTTAGCTTTTCGACCTCGTCTTTTACAGGCTGCATTAAATTTAGCCAGCGCCTTACGTTTGGAATTTTTTCGAGCTTTTTTGCGTCATAAAACAGCGCCGCGCAGCCTCCGCAGTTGCTGTGCCCGCAAACGATGATATTTTTGATATTTAGCGAATATAACGCGTATTCAATCGCTGAGGTAGTTGCTAAAAATTCCTCGCTAATGTGGTATGGAGGAACGACGTTTGCAATATTTCGCACAACAAAAAGCTCTCCTGGAAGCGTCGAAGTAATTAGATTTGGCACCACGCGCGAATCAGAGCAGCCGATAAAAAGCGTGTGGGGCTTTTGATGATTTGCCAGACTTCCGAAAAGCTCGGCGTGCTCGGCGAAATTTTCTTCCATAAATTTAATAGCTCCATTTATTAACTGGCTGGGCATACTTTCTCCTTAAAAAAGTCGGGAATTATATATTACTTTCATAAATAGATAGAATTCTGAGAATTTTTAATTATATATTTACCAAATTTTCGCTAAACTCCCCGCTCATAAATCAAAAGAAGGAGAAAGATATGAGTCTATACGACAGACGAAATTACGCGGACGGCTATGAACTATCGGACGCGTCACTGGAACAAGGACGAATCTCTCAGACCATTAAACAAACCTACGCGCTTCTAACCGCTTCGATGATAGCTGCGGCGGCAGGGGCTTTTGTGGCGATGAGTTTCGGCGTGAGCTTGGCTCTTCATCCGATTTTATATCTGGTAGTTTTAATGGGGCTGATCTTCGGTATGCAAGCAGCTGTAAACCGCGGCGCTAATACGATCGCGCTGGTTTTGCTTTTTGCATTTACCTTTATTACCGGTCTTACTCTAGGTAAATTGATCGCTATTTATATCGCAGCAGGCGCTGGAGACGTAGTAACGCATGCGTTTGTGGCTACGGCGATTACTTTCGGTGCTCTTACCGTTTACGCGATGAATACAAAGACAAATTTCGACTCTTGGGGCAAGCCGCTATTGGTATCGCTTGTGGCTATTATCGTGCTAAGCCTTTTGAACTACTTCTTTTTCAAAAGCACCGTGCTTGATATAGCGATTTCAGCTTTTTCGGCTTTAATCTTTTCGATGTATATCATCTACGATACTAAAAATATTATAAACGGCACCTACACTTCACCGATAATGGCTGCCGTAGATATGTATCTAAACATCTACAACCTCTTCCTTTCGCTGCTAAGAATTTTCGGCGCAAGCAGAGACTAAATTTTACGCACCGCTTCGCGCGGTGCACTCTTAACTTAAAATTTATAAATCTTTTATTATAATCGCAAATTCAATTTTTTCAAAAGGTTTTTATAGTGACTACGTTATTTTTGGTTTTACAAGTCGTCTTCGCCGTGATAATTACGATCTCCGTCCTGCTGCAAAAGAGCTCTTCTATCGGGCTTGGCGCATACAGCGGAAGCAACGAAAGCTTATTTGGTGCGAAGGGTCCAGCGGGATTTTTAGCTAAATTTACGGCATTTATGGGAATTTTATTCGTGATAAATACGCTCGTGCTTGCGTATTTCTATCAGCAAGATGCTAAATCTTCCGTAGTCGATCGCGTCAAGATCGAAGCGAATGCTACTAAATCCGTGCCAAACGCCGTCCCGGGCGTGCCGTCCATCCCAGCTTCAGGCGCAAAGCCTAATTTCGCTCCGGCAAGCACCGAATCAAATTCCATAATTAGCGGCGAGACCAATGCGACGGATATGAAAAACGAAGCGCCCGTAGCTCCTGCGACCGATACCGCCGCAGCTAGCGCGCCTGCTCGGTCGCAAGCATCAAGCGATACCAATACAAGCGCCGCTTCCGCAGATCAAAACACAACCAAATAAACTCTAAATTTTAAAATTTAAAAGCGCAAAATCCGCGCTTTTAAATGCTATTCTTATTTTTTTAACGCTATAATTTCGCAAATTTTATTTAAAGGATTTGAATGCTAGAAGCTATCTACAAAGAGCAAAGAGCAAACGGCGATCGAGCTATCGAGGCTTTGAAAAAGGACTTTACGACGCTACGCACCGGCAAGGTAGGCGTGGCGATCCTGGATCATATTTTCGTGGATTATTACGGCTCGCAGACTCCGCTAAATCAGGTCGCGACCGTCCTTTCGACCGATGCGGTAACGATTTCGATCACGCCGTGGGAAAAGCCGATGCTAAAGGCGATCGAAAGCGCGATCGCAGCGGCGAATATCGGCGTAAACCCTACTAACGACGGCGAGAGCGTAAAGCTATTTTTCCCGCCGATGACGATCGAGCAACGCCAAGAAAACGCAAAAAAGGCCAAAGCGATGGGCGAAAAAGCAAAAATCGGCATTCGCAACGTCCGCAAAGACGCCAACGACGAGATCAAAAAGCTTGAAAAAGACAAAGCGATCTCCGAAGACGACGCCAAAAAAGGCTACGACGAGGTACAAAAGATCACCGACTCTTACTCAAGTAAAATCGACGACGCAGTTAAGGCCAAAGAAGCCGAGCTTTTGAAGGTCTGAGCTGTGAATATAGAAAAAATCTATCGCGACTGCGGCGCATATCTGCGAGGGCATTTTCTGCTTTCAAGCGGCAACCACTCGCAGTTTTACCTCCAAAGCGCAAAAGTACTAGAAAACCCGCAGCTCGCGGGGCAGCTAGCAGATGAACTCGCCGCGATAATCGGAAAAGCGGGCGTGGAGTTTGATAGCATCTGCTCGCCCGCGCTGGGCGGAATTTTAGCGGGCTACGAGCTAGCTCGCGCGGCGAAAAAGCGCTTCATCTTTACCGAGCGCGTAGATCGCGTGATGAGCCTGCGCCGCGGCTTTGAAGTGCACAAGGGCGAGAGATTTATCGTCTGCGACGATATCATCACGACGGGCGGCTCGGCGCTTGAGAGCGCGAGGCTCATCGAAGACCTAGGCGGCGAGGTCGTGGGCTTTGCCGCGCTTGCCAATCGCGGATTTTGCAAGGTCGCAAATTTAGCGGACAGCAGTGTAAAGGCTGGCGCCAAGCTGCCCGCAGATAAGCCGTTTTTTGCGTTAGGCAATTTCGAGTTTGAAATTTACGAGCCCGATACCTGCCCGCTTTGTGCCGCAGGAAGCAAGGCGATCAAGCCCGGCAGTCGCGGAAACTAGGCGCCGATTGCCGCTAACAAACCGCAATGAGATTAAATTTTATCCTCTAGGCTCTAAATTTAGCACGCCGGAATTTTAAAATTTAATCTAAAACGGATCGAAATGGCAAAACAAAAAGCTAAAATTTCACCGATTTTTCTGCGCGTAAAGGCTTTCATCGTCGATCTTTTCATCATCGCGATGCCCCTATTCTACGGCGTTACCTATCTCGTCTTGGGTTCAAAGGAAGCCCTGTGGCGCAACCAAGCCGCGATCGCGCTCATCTGGCTCGCGTACGGCGCGATTTGCGCGGCATTTTACGCCAGCAGCGCCCAGACGCCGGGCTATAAGCTCGCAGGGCTTTATCTCATCGACGTTCGCAGCGGACGCAAAGTAAGCTTTTTTAGGGCGCTGGCTCGCTTTGCGTGCTTCGTTTTTGCAGGCTTTAGCGTCATCGGGCTTTTGATCTGCTTTTTTCGCAAAGATAGGCTGAATTTACACGACCTGCTAAGCGGGACTGCGCCCGTCGTGCGAAAGGACGCGCAGTGAGCGGGCAAATTTGCGGCATTGACGAGGCGGGGCGCGGCTG
>CAUUSU010000117.1:0-5287 GCA_963547835.1 uncultured Campylobacter sp. | reverse complement strand
TTGAAGCGATCAAACTGTGGCAGTACTGGCTCTACGCCCTTGGCAGCGCTAGCGCGCCCGATAGGACCCATCACGACGCTGGGGAAAAACGCTAAAAAGCACGCCAAGCTCAAAAAGCCCTGCTCGCCGCATTCGCGCCTATAAACCGAGACGAAATAGGTGATCGACATAAAAACATAATATGAAATTCCAAGCGGAAACGCCACGCTGTCGACGGCACCTAGGTGAAGCGCAGCAAGCGCGGCATTGAAAAACTCCCTGACGTAGCCATAATATTTAAAAAATGCGAGAAAAAATAAGCCGCCAGCAACTGCCGCAAGCATCACTGCACGCGCCTTCGCAGTGGGTAGTGGGAGCTGCTTTGCTATGCCAGCTTGTTTTGTTGCGCTCATCTGCTTGGCTGCCGCTTTACGCGAGAGTTTTTTCTTGTGCGAAGACTGCTTTGCGGGCGGTATGGTTTTTGTGACTACGCGATTAGCGCGCGCGATACACACACCTGCAAAATATACGAAAGCACTATAGGCTGCAAGCACCAGCGCAAAGCGAGGATTTACGGAGCACATGAAGCCATAGCTTGCCAGCAGGATCAGGATTTTTTGCGCGAAAATATGATTTTTGAGCGTCCAATAAACGATTAAAAACGCTAAAAAAGCAAGGACAAACTCGGGCGAAAAAAATGTCATTCAATCTTTCCAATTTAAATTTTTAAAGCTCTTGCGGGCTTTTAGACGCTTGCAACGCGAGATTTATATGAAGCAAAAAAGCTTTTTTTAAATCGCTTACAGCGCGATATTTTATGCGCAGGTGCGGCATTGCGCCGCTAAACGCTCTAATAAATCTAGCGTCCAAATCCTTAGATTTCATGGACAGCTTGCAGCAAGCCCTTGCCACGTGAGCGAAATTCCACAACAATGGCAAAATTTGAAACGCAAATGAGGGCTCGACGCACGAATAAAATTTTTAAACGCGCTGAGTGCTTTGCATCAAATTCCCACGAAACCTCGCAAACGCAGTCTCGCAAGTTCTACCCGCAGGATTTCAAAATAAGCGCCTTTTGGAATCATGCCATATAAATTAAACACGGGCAGCGCCGCTAAAATCTTACGAAATAAGATGAGCCACACTTCATCACAACTATGAGGGCTAAAATCCTACAAAGCAAAATTTTAAAAGCCAAAATTTTGCGGCGACGATAAAATTCCGCCCGTTAAAATCTATCGCGCAAAATTACTAAGCAAAATCTCACTTTAAAGCGTGATAGAAACCATCTAAAAGCTGCGTCTTATGAGCCAAAATCATGGCTTTTAATTTTTACTGCAAATTGCAAAACCTACGCCACCATAAAGTCTCTTTTAAATTTCGTGGCAGCGTAAATGCGCCTTGCGCCAGCCTCGCTCTTTCACGCAAAACGCAAGTAAAATCAATAAGCTTCGCATCGTAAAATTTTGGCTCTAGACTCGAATTTTAGCACAACAGCGCAAATTCGAGCTCACTAGGCGAAATTAGTCGTAAATTTAATGCGGCTACATAGATTTTGACTTAGGCTGAAATTTAACCTAGCAGAGCCGAATCTCGCTTCGCAATCTAGCCATTCTAACGAGATAATGTAAATTTTAATTTGCAATTTAAAATTTCTAGCGCAACGATACCGGCTTTGGCTCGCGTTTTGAAATTCTAATTTAGCGGCGCGAGTTCATAAAGCGCCGCGTAAAATTGCAAATTTCAGCATTTTTTATTCGGCTGGCGAGGTTTGTGTGCGCAAGAACTGATTTGTGAAAATTTTAAAATTTTATCGCTTGCCCCAGCCTACTTTCAGGGCAATCGCAATGAAATTTACGCTCCGCGTCTCAAGCAAAGCGAATAGTTGCAATGAAATTTCAAGCTAGCAGTCGAGATGAAATTTTACGCCGCATTTTAAAAAAATCCCGCGCCTGCCCAACTGCGAAATCCGTAAATCTCGCGCGAAATTTCATATTGCTGCATTACTTAGCGGCTATCAAATTTGCTTGCCAAGCAGACGCGTAGAAATCTCTTACCGCCCTTTAATACTCGTTCGAAGTAAAATTTCGCACAGATATTTTAGCGGTCCATACTCGAAATAAACGTTCCACATAATTCTATCGCAAAACGGCTGCCGGGCGGAATTTTACCCGACAGCAAAGTTTTTTTGCGCTAGATTTATGCTTCCGTGCGGATAATTCTTACCGCTTCGACCATATTTTTTAAGCTAGGGCGAACTTCCTCCCATTTGCGGGTTTTTAGACCGCAGTCCGGATTGATCCACAGCTGCTCTTTAGGAAGCACCTCAAGCAACGCGCGGATCTGGCTTACGAGCTCCTGTACGCTAGGAATTCGCGGGCTGTGGATATCGTAAACGCCCGGACCGACCTCTTGCTTATAGCCGACTGATTTGAAAACTCGAAGTAGCTCGTTGCCACTGCGAGCGGTCTCGATGCTGATGACGTCGGCATCCATCGCCTCGATCGTTTTGATTATGTCGTTAAACTCCGAATAGCACATATGCGTATGAATCTGCGTATGAGCGCTTGCGGCGCTGGCGGCGAGCTTAAAAGCACTAACGGCAAATTTTTCGTATGCAGGGATATTTTCGGATCTAAGCGGATAGCCCTCTTTAAACGCAGCTTCGTCCACCTGAACGATCTTGATACCCGCGTCTTGCAGATCCGAAATTTCATCGAAAATCGCAAGCGCAAGCTGTTTTACTATCTGCTCGCGAGGCTTATCGTCGCGCACAAAGCTCCAGTTCATCATCGTAACAGGTCCCGTTAGCATGCCTTTCATAATCTTTTTAGTGCGGCTTTGGGCGTATTTGATCCACTCCACGGTCATTGGTTTTGGGCGGCTCACGTCGCCGAAAAGTAGTGGCGGTTTCACGCAGCGGCTGCCGTAGCTCTGCACCCAGCCGTTGGCGCTAAACGCGTATCCGCTCATCTGCTCGCCGAAATACTCGACCATATCGTTACGCTCAGGCTCGCCGTGAACCAGCACGTCCAGACCAATCTCATTTTGAAATTTAACGCAGTCGTCGATGTAGGCTTTGATGTCACGCTCGTAGGCTTCGCGACCAATTAAGCCCTTTTTGTAGGCGTTGCGAACCTGGCGAAGCTCGGCAGTCTGAGGAAAGGAGCCGATCGTAGTGGTAGGTAAAATTCCATATCCAAGCTCTTTTTTCTGCACCTTGATGCGATCCTCGTAGCGATCGGCGCGCTCGAATTTATTTAAATTTGCGGCGCGGCTTTGCACTCGCTCGTCGTGAATTAGAGGCGAGCTAGCGCGGGTTTTAGCGGATTTTTGATTTTCTTCGTAAGCTTTCATGCCGTGCTCGCACATCGGAATTTCAAAGAAAAGATGGGTTAAAATCGAAATTTCGCTTAGTTTTTCGACCGCGAAACTTAGCCAGGATCTGATCTCGGCGTTTAGCTTGTCCTCGTATTTTAGCGTGAAAGGCACGTGCAAAAGCGAGCAGGAGGTGCCCACATAGATGCGCTCTTTAGGTACGTAGGCCTCGATAGCCTTGAGCTGAGCTAGCTTTTTATCGATATCGCTCTTCCAGATATTGCGCCCGTCGATCACGCCCGCAAAAAGCACGGTCTTGGCGTCTTTTAAGGCTTGAAGCTCTTTTTTGATATTCTCTTCGCTTGCGTAAACAAAATCAAGCCCGATCGCCCAAACGTCGGTTTTTACAATCTCTTTAACAGCCTCGGTCGCATGCTCGAAATAGGTCATAAAGATGATTTTTACGTTGCTTGCGACCTTGCTTAGGCGCTGATAAATCGGTGCGATCTTTGGCGCCAACTCAGCCGCGCGATCCGTCACGAAGATAGGCTCATCGATCTGAACCACGACCTCGCTATCAAGCTCGCTAAGAAGCTTTAGCAGCTCCTCATATTTCGCG
The DNA here is from genome assembly GCA_963547835.1 of uncultured Campylobacter sp. Classification (GTDB taxonomy): domain Bacteria; phylum Campylobacterota; class Campylobacteria; order Campylobacterales; family Campylobacteraceae; genus Campylobacter_B. The sequence goes on along the minus strand of CAUUSU010000117.1, from coordinate 1,371 downwards.
GCAAGGGCATCTAAATGCGCGAGTGGATCGCTTTTGTCGCTTGATTTGCTAAGCGCAAGATAGGTGATAGGTCCGATTAAATTTATCTTTAGCGCGCAGGAATCCTTAAAATCGTTATTCTTCGCTGCCTTGTACTCGTTTAAAATTTTACTAGGATTTAGGCTAAATTCCGTATATGCAGAGATCTCGGGCACGATATAGTGGTAGTTTGTGTTAAACCACTTCGTCATCTCCATCGCGACTGCGTCTTTGCTGCCGCGCGCCATCGCAAAATACTGCTCATGCGCCGAAAGAGCCGCAAAGCGCTGCGGGATCACGCCGAAAAGCACGCTGGTATCGAGCATCAGATCGTAGTATGAAAAGTCGTTTACGCTAATTAGGCCGCTCCAAGCATCCAGCTGATATTTGATGTGACGATCTTTTAGCTCTGAGGCGACCCGCTCCAGCGCGTCATAATCGCACTTGCCCGCCCAATAGCTCTCTAAAGCCTTCTTTAACTCGCGCTGCTCTCCGATACGCGGAAAGCCCGTAACGTAACTCTTCATCTCTATCCTTTGAGTAAAATTTTGGTATGAAAATGTTAATTTTATCTAAAATTTCTTTTGCCGTCATTAAAATTTTAAGCTAATCTCGAAAATGAACGAAATTTTATCCAAAAGCACAGGGGTGGAATTTAGCCAATAAAATCTGAAATGGAATTTTTATCGACGAAATTCCATAAGTTAAAATTTTAGGATTGAATTTAAAGGCGTTAAATTCATCATAATTTAAACCTCATCGCAAGATTCTACTAAAACTTAGTAAAGCCTTGCGACGAAGCTAGCCTTACCTGACACACCGCAAAACCACTGAACATCAAGGCTCTATGAAAGCAGTGCAATGCCTCAAATATGAAAATTCTTAGAATTTATAATTATATCCTGCGTAAACGCCGTATTTTTTACCGTCGTTATCTTCGATATAATCGCCGTCTTTGTACCACGCCTTGCTTGCTTTAAAGCCCATTTCAATCTCGCTATTGGAGCCAAACTCATACGCAGTACCTATCTTGCCGCCCAAAATGAAGCCACCCAGCGTATCGTCCGCTCTAACCCAGCCGCCATTGCTATAGTCTATTTTAACTTCAGTATCTAGCACCGAAAGCCCAGCGTAAGCGCCTAGGACGAGCTTAAATCTACCGAAAAGCTCCGGCGTAAAATCCGCACCGGCTACGAAATCGTGCGTGCTCCATTTAACCTTTCTTTTCGAATTGGCATTCGAGCTGGAATCCTCGCCCTTAAATCCGTAAAAATACCCGCCGTAAGCTCTAAACGTGCCGAAGTCATATCCGGCTTTAACGCCGATTTGCGGCTGTCCGTCATCAAAACCTGC
>CAUUSU010000116.1:0-5340 GCA_963547835.1 uncultured Campylobacter sp. | reverse complement strand
TGAGTAAGCCGGACGGCTCGATCATCGAGACGCCGATCACTTCAAATTTTAGAGAAGGTCTGAATGTAAACGAGTACTTCATCTCGACCCACGGCGCGCGTAAAGGTCTTGCCGATACTGCGCTTAAGACCGCAAACGCGGGCTATCTAACGCGAAAGCTGATCGATGTCGCGCAAAACGTCAGAGTTACGATGCACGATTGCGGTACGCACGAGGGTATCGAGGTTACCGAGATTGTAGAGAACGGAACGCAAATAGAAAGCCTAGCCGATAGGATTATGGGTAGGGTGCTAAGCTCGGATGTGATTGATCCGGTATCGAATGAAATTTTATTCACCGAAGGCACGCTTTTGGGCGTTGGCGAAGTAAAAACCATCGTGGATTCGGGTATTAAATCCGTAAGTATCCGTACGCCTATTACGTGCAAGGCTGAAAAAGGCGTCTGCGCGAAGTGCTACGGTGTAAATTTAGGCGAAGGCAAGCTGGTAAAACCGGGTGAAGCGGTCGGTATCATCTCTGCGCAATCCATTGGTGAGCCTGGTACGCAGCTTACGCTACGAACCTTCCATGCCGGTGGTACCGCATCTACCGAGCAGCAAGATCGCCAAGTAATCGCTGATAAGGAAGGCTTTATCAGATATTACAACGTCAAGACCTATGAAAACGGCGGTAAAAATATTGTGATGAACCGCAGAAATGCCGCGGTGCTTTTGGTTGAGCCAAAGATCAAAGCTCCAATTACCGGCAAGGTAAGCATCGATATAACTCACGACGATGTGAATATCATGCTAAAGGGTAAGAAGGAAGAATTTAGATATACTATCCGGCGCCACGATCTAGCCAAGCCTACCGAGCTTGCGGGCGTAAGCGGTAAAGTTGAGGGGAAATTTTACATCGTATTTAAAGACGGCGAAACCGTTGGAGAAAATGATAGTTTAGTAGAGGTTATAAAAGAAGACTGGAATATCCCTACTCGAATTCCGTTTGCCAGCGAACTTCGCGTCAAAGACGGCGAGCCGGTAACTCAAAAGATCAAAGCGGGAGCAAATGGTACGCTTAAGTATTTCATCCTAAAGGGCGATTATTTAGAGAGACTAAGAGATATCAAAAAAGGCCACGTCGTAAGCGAAAAGGGCATGTACGTAGTCATCTCCGATGAAAACGGCAGAGAGGCGATCCGCCACTATATACCGCGCGAATCGGTCATTACCTATGATGATAATAGCGTCGTAAAAAGCGAAGATCTTATCGCCAAGCCTAAAAAAGACGATCGCTTGATCATTGCGGAGTGGGATCCGTATTCTATCCCGGTAGCAGCAGAATGCGAGGGTAAGATCAGCTTTGAGGATATCGAGCCTGGATACACCGCTACGGAGCAATATGACGAGACTACCGGCCAGAGCCGTTTAGTTATCAACGAGTATCTACCTCAAGGCGTCAAACCGGCCATCGTCGTTACTCCTAGCAAGGGAGAGCCTATCAAATATAACCTAGGGCCGAAGACCGCCATATTTACGAACAAGGGCGATCAGGTAGCGATTGCAGATATTTTGGCTAGGACGCCTAAGGCTGCTGCGAAATCAAAAGATATCACTGGTGGTTTGCCGCGCGTATCGGAGCTATTTGAGGCGCGCCGTCCAAAAAATACCGCAATCATCGCAGACATCGACGGAACGGTCCGCTTCGATAAAGCTTTGCGCGCGAAAGAGCGCATTATGATAGAGGGTGAGGACGGAACGAGCGCCGAGTATCTAATCGATAAGAGCCGCCAGATCCAAGTGCGGAACGGTGAGTTCGTCCACGCAGGCGAGAAGCTTACCGACGGAGTTATCAGCTCGCACGATGTGCTTAGAATTTTAGGCGAAAAGGCGCTGCATTACTATCTGATAAGCGAAATTCAACAGGTTTATCGCTCTCAAGGCGTCGTCATCAGCGATAAGCATATCGAGATTATCGTATCTCAGATGCTCCGCCAGGTCCGAATCGTCGATAGCGGCGATACTCAGCTAATCGTCGGCGATCTCATTAGCCGCCGCAGATTTAGAGAAGAAAATGAGCGCATTATGAAAATCGGTGGCGAGCCTGCGATTGCAGAGTCCGTACTACTGGGCGTAACTCGCGCCGCAGTAGGAAGCGATAGCGTCATTTCGGCAGCGTCCTTCCAAGAGACTACGAAGGTTCTAACCGAGGCTAGTATCGCGGGTAAATTTGACCGATTAGAGGACTTAAAAGAAAACGTAATTTTAGGTCGCATAATTCCGGTCGGAACCGGTCTGTATAAAGACAAGGAAGTTAAACTTAAAAAATAATTTAGGGCAAAAAGCCCTAAATTTAAAGGATGAAACATGAATATGATCAACATAAATTTCGGTCTGTTGTTTATCAGGTTGGGGCTTGGAGTTTGTCTTTTAATGCACGGAATTTTTAAGCTTACTCACGGCATAGACGGCGTAAAATCGATGCTGGTAGCCAGAGGAATTCCGGATTTAGTGGCTTACGGCGCATACGTAGGCGAGGTGCTGGCGCCAGCGATGATAATCATAGGCGTATTTTGCCGTATAGGCGCTCTACTTGTGATCGCAAACGTGCTCATGATAATATATGTCCTACACACTCCGTTGGGCGCGCTTACCGGCGTGGGCGGATTTGAGCTGGAGATCGTATATCTGTATCTTTCTGCTGCGATCTGCTTAGTGATCTGCGGCGGCGGAGAGTTTGTACTGATTAGAGATTAAAATTTAGTTAAATTTACGTTTCTGTAAGTTTAAACAAAGTATAATCCAAATCTTTTTGAATAAATTTTTGTGAAAGGAAAGATGTGCCAACCATAAATCAATTGGTCAGAAAAGAGCGCAAGAAGATTACCGAGAAATCGAAGTCCCCGGCGCTAAAGAATTGCCCTCAACGAAGAGGAGTTTGTACTAAGGTTTATACTACGACCCCTAAAAAACCAAACTCTGCGCTTCGTAAAGTTGCCAAAGTAAGGCTTACTAGCGGATTTGAAGTCATCAGCTATATCGGCGGTGAAGGTCACAATCTACAAGAGCACTCCATCGTGCTAGTTCGCGGCGGTCGTGTAAAGGACCTACCGGGCGTTAAATATCACATCGTCCGCGGTGCACTCGATACTGCAGGCGTTGCAAAACGAACCGTTGCAAGATCAAAATACGGTGCTAAACGACCTAAAAAATAGTTTAGCCGAAACAGACCGGCACTAGATTTTGCCGAGTTTGAGTAAAATTTTAAAATTTGAAGGAATAAAATGAGAAGAAGAAAAGCTCCCGTTAGGGAAGTTATGCCTGATCCGATTTATGACAGCAAAGTAATCACAAAATTTATTAATTCGCTTATGTTTGACGGTAAAAAGAGCGTCGCTACCGAGATCATGTACGGCGCCTTAAATTTCATCGACAATAAAGGCGGCGAAAAGAAAGGTATCGAAATTTTTAACGATGCCATCGATAACGTTAAGCCTTTGATGGAGGTAAAATCTCGTCGTGTAGGCGGCGCAACTTATCAGGTTCCGATCGAGGTCAGGCCGGCTCGCCAGCAGGCTTTGGCTATTCGCTGGATCATCTCTTTTGCAAGAAAAAGAAGCGAGCGCACGATGATAGAGCGCCTGGCTTACGAGCTTATGGACGCCGCAAATTCTAAAGGCTCTTCATTTAAGAAGAAAGAAGACACCTACAAGATGGCGGAAGCCAACAAAGCTTTCGCGCATTATCGTTGGTAGGAGGGCGTCATGGCAAGAAAGACCCCTTTACATATGGTTAGAAATATTGGAATTGCCGCTCACATCGACGCCGGAAAGACGACTACGAGCGAAAGAATTCTATTTTTTACCGGTATGAGCCATAAGATTGGCGAGGTTCACGAGGGCGCCGCTACTATGGACTGGATGGAGCAGGAGCGCGAGCGCGGCATCACGATCACGTCTGCGGCAACTACCTGCTTTTGGAATAATCATCAGATAAATTTGATCGACACCCCGGGTCACGTTGACTTTACTATCGAAGTGGAGCGCTCGATGCGCGTTTTAGATGGCGCAGTAGCAGTATTTTGCTCTGTAGGTGGCGTTCAACCTCAAAGCGAGACCGTTTGGCGTCAAGCGAATAAATATCACGTTCCGCGCATCATTTTCGTAAATAAGATGGACCGTGTAGGCGCAAATTTTTATAATGTCGAACAGCAGGTAAAAGATAGGCTCAAAGCACATCCTGTTCCGATTCAAATTCCGATCGGCGCAGAGGATGATTTCAAGGGTGTTATAGATTTGGTTACTATGAAGGCACTCGTTTGGGATGATAGCAAGGGTCCTTCTGCTCCCGAGATCGTTGAAATTCCTGCCGAGTTACGAGAAAAAGCGCAAGAGTACCGCGACAAGATGATTGAGGCGGTAGCAGAGACTGATGAAGCTTTGATGGAGAAGTATTTTAACGGTGAAGAGCTAAGCGTAGAAGAGATTAAAAAGGGCATCAAGAAAGGCTGCTTAAGCCTAAGCTTTTTTCCTATGCTATGCGGCACCGCGTTTAAAAATAAAGGCGTGCAGCCTTTGCTAGATGCGGTCGTAGATTATCTACCTGCGCCTGATGAAGTGCCTGCGATTAAGGGCCAGTATGAGGATGGCAGCGAGGTTCACGTAAGTTCTACCGACGAGGGTGAGTTTGCGGGTCTTGGATTTAAGATTATGACCGATCCTTTCGTAGGTCAGCTTACCTTTGTGCGCGTTTATCGCGGTGTTTTGGAAAGCGGCAGCTACGTCGTAAATACCGGCAAAGGCAAAAAAGAGCGTATCGGACGTTTGCTAAGGATGCATTCAAATAAACGCGAAGAGATCAAGGAGCTTTATGCGGGCGAGATCGGCGCCGTCGTGGGTCTAAAAGACACTCTTACGGGCGATACGCTAGCTAGTGAAAAAGACAAAGTTATCTTGGAGCGTATGGAATTCCCTGATCCCGTTATCAGCGTAGCGGTAGAGCCTAAAACTAAAGCCGATCAAGAAAAAATGGGTATCGCACTTCAAAAATTGGCGCAAGAAGATCCAAGCTTTAGGGTTGCGACCGACGAAGAGAGCGGACAGACGATCATTTCGGGAATGGGCGAATTGCACCTTGAGATCATCGTAGATAGAATGCTTAGAGAATTTAAGGTAGAAGCTGAGGTCGGACAGCCGCAGGTCGCATATCGCGAGACTATCCGCAAAAAGGTCGAGCAAGAGTACAAATACGCCAAGCAATCGGGCGGTCGCGGTCAATACGGTCACGTATTTTTGCGCCTAGAGCCTTTGGAGCCTGGCACCGGATATGAGTTCGTAAACGATATCAAAGGCGGCGCGATTCC
>CAUUSU010000115.1:0-5361 GCA_963547835.1 uncultured Campylobacter sp. | reverse complement strand
GCGGCTCGTAAATTTTGCAAAGCGCGATATGCAAAAAGTTCATAAACGCAAGCGACGCCCTAAAGCAGGGGAAATTCTTATCGAGCCCCTCTTTTGCGATGATCTGCTTGCCCTCTACGCAGACGCCGTCCTTTGCGTACGATCTATCCCTGAGCTTTGTTTTAAAAGATAGCGCGATGCCCCGCTCTTGCGGCTTTATGTAGATCGTAGCGACGCCGAAGTTATTTAAAAGTTCCTCGTGCGCGGAGAAATTTCGCACCTTCGTCAAAAACTCCGGCTCTCCGGCTAAAACGGCTTCAAAAAGCGAGACGCTACCGAGCAGCTCGTCATTTGCGGAGGAGAAATAATAAAGCTCGAATGCGCCCGCGCCCTCTTTCACCTCCCGCAAAACGATGCCGTAAATTCCGCTGTAAAAGCCAAATTTAATACTCCAGCATTCGTTAAAATAGTTCCCCTTATACATCCCCTGATACCTGCTTGAGGATTTTACGTCGCTATCGTAAAGAGACTTCATCAATATACATCTCATAAGCGACCTGTAATCCTCAAACGAGTATTTAAATTTCAAAGGGAAAATATCTTGAAATTCCATTCTTCTATCCAAATTTAACCTTGTCGCCATTGCCCAGATAATCGGACGTTTTGGTTCTAAATCTAGCCGTGCCCTTTACGATCGGATAGCCCTCGCGGACGAATTTTTGCACGGTCAGCAAACCCGTGCAGTGGTTGCACGCCATGACTTGATAGTTCCATCTTTTCAGTCCGATAACCAGATCGTCGTATTTCGGATCCCAGTCGTCAAACGGCGAGATATGAAGTCCGCCGTAAAGCCCGTAGAGCTGATCGTTATCGTATTTTAGCTCTTTGTATGCGGAATCAGAGAATGTAATAATGCCCTGATGACAACATCCCGTAATGCTCACAAGACCTTTGCCTTGAACATTTACGAATATCGATTGTTCGCCAAAAACCCTCGTAATGATAGGGCAGTCGTAGCAAAACGTACACATTCCAGGCTCGATCTCATTTCTGCCCTTTTTAAACACTACGAGCTCGCCCTTATGACCCGAATCTTTGATATACTGTCTGCCCTCCGGGTAAAAGCCCTCGTGGATGATGATCCTGATGTCGGGCTTATACTTTAAAACGACGGGCAGCGCCCAAAAGTGGTCGTAGTGCTCGTGCGACATTATGAGAGTGTCAATCTCGCCGCTTTGCAGCATCTTATCGATCCCTTCTCGCTTAAAGCACTCGTGCATCCACTTGTAGGACCAGCCGCAATCAAGCAGATATTTTTTCTTTTCTCCGTTTAGACGCTCTATCTCTATGAGAGCAGAGTAGCCGCCCGCGTTATCGGGATTTACGGAAAGTTTTTTGGTTACCTCCCACGCCTCATCGATCTTATCGGGTAGAAGATGCTTGATTTGTGAAATTCCCTCTTCGTAGCTACCTTTAGCAAGCCCTTTGCCGTTACCGAACGGCGGCCAGTTAAATAGATATTGGTTGACTAGCAGTCCGCCTGCGCCTTTTATATCTCCCATCAGCATCGAGTTGTCAAACCAGCTCGTTTCGGAGACATTAGTAACCTCGACGCTTTTAATCGCGCCAAAATCGGTCATCTTTCGCACTTCATCGGGAAGAAAAAATTCCCTCGCAGGAGAGTATGAAAACACTCCCATCGATGCGAGTGCGCCGAGTCCTATGCCTGCCGCGCCGCCTTTTATAAAATCTCTTCTAGCTTCATTCATCTCATATCCTTTATTTAAAAATTGTAAGCATATTGCCCACGACGGGCGCTAGATAAACTACGGCGAGATAGATGATCACGCCTATGATAAAGCCTACCACCAAGCCTTTGATGGAATTTTTATCTCCAAAATCGTCTTCCTCGCCCGCTTCATCCGCCTCTTCCTTCTTGCCGGCAAGCTTCCAGCCCGGCCAACCGTCCATAAACCAGTAATTTATCAGCATTACATTGATAAACCAGATCATCGGAATCATTGGGAATTGTTGCGGATGCGAAAAGCCCTTTTGAGTGCCTAACAAAAAGTGCGAGACTTGATAATAGACATAGTATAGGACGATAGCCGCTACCATACTTATGATCGTTCTAAGAAGGATATTGACGGGCTTTGAAAATTTATTAACCGCATTGTTGCAGTAAAATTTAATAAATAGCACCGGCACTAGCCAAAATATAGCTATCTCGCCTACGTGCAGCCATCGCCAATCGGGCGCGAAGAGCCTCCTGTCGCCTCTAATATGCACGCCCCAGATGAGCTCTTGTAGATAGTAAAAGAAGAACGAAAAGCAAAACGCCATCGCTATAATGCCGAAAAACGACGCCGTCCTTCTAAGCCAGTTCGTCTTAATAAGGCTAAAAGGATACCTCTCCCAGATGGTCTCATACACCCACACCATAACGGTACAGCACATGATCCACGCGATATTGAAATTTCCGTGCACGGTATCGGCGAAGTTGTGCCACCAAGGCGGAGTAATGGATGTGTATTTTTGCCACGGATCGAATAAAATTCCCATTTGCGAGTGGAAAAATACGAAATATACGATCATACTTAGCAAAAAGGTCCAGATAAAAACCGTAAAGCCTTTAACGGGCTGCTTTAGCTTCTGCCACGGCGAATTATCCGCAGCCACTACCCAAGAAGGGCTGAGCCACGACGCGATAGCGGCAAACATCAAAATAGCCTGAGCCGAGTATTCAAGAGCGTAAAAATCGGTTATGCCAAGCTCCGCAAGCCTTCGCGGGCTAAAATACGATATGGCAAGCTCGCCTAAAATAAATTCGAAGAATATCTTTAAGAATACGAAGAAGGTAAAAAATACCATCACCGTAAAGATAATGCCCTTTTTCGCAGGCCCCGCCGTATAGAGCCACTCCCTTTTAAATGGCCAAAAATCAAAAATATATGCGATCCAGATGATGACTACGAGCAGCCATCTGCACCACATATATCCCACGTATGGAGTATACATCCTCATCAGTCCCCTAGGGTCTTGAAAGATCCACCACGACGCGTAAAATACGACAAATAAAAATAGGGTATTTGCAAGCACCGATGTGAGTGGAGAATACCTTCTAACAAGCTTCCGCTCCTCCAAATAAATTTTCTCTTCAGGTTCGCTCATCGCTTCCTCCTTACATAAAATTTAATCTTTATTAAATTATATAAAAAGAGTGCAGCTCATTTGTAGCGTAAATTTGGATTAAATTTTAAATTGTCTCAGAAAAGCTTCATTTCGGAAGTTTGATTATGAAATTTGAACCGCCTTTTAGGCTCTCTACGGCGAGCGAGCCCTTGCAGTGATCTTCGATGATGATTTTTGACATATATAGCCCGATGCCGGTGCCGTTTTTGCTGGCTTTGGTAGAAAAATACAGATCGAAAATTTTATCCGCGATCTCCTTTTTGATGCCGCCTGCATTGTCTTTTACGCTTAAGCAAAGATAAGATTTTTCGATATAGGTTGAAATTTCGATAACGCCGTCGTCGATATTTCTTTCCAAAAAGGCGTCCTGCGCGTTTTTTATGATGTTTAAAATAACCTGCGAAACCTCGTTTTTATATGTGAGCAGAGTCTGGTTGCAGCCGTATTTCGCGTAAATTTTAATCTTTTGATTTTGCAGTATCGCTTTTGCAATATTTATCGCCATATTACAAAGCTCCTCTAAGCTCGTAACTTCCTTGATCTTGGCGGGCTTAAAGAAATTTCTAAACTCGTCGATCGTTTCGGATAGGTGCTTGGAGTACTGCTCGATCTTACCTAGCTCCTCCAAAAGGGCGGTTTTGTCAAATTTATCCGCCATCAAGCAGCCGGCGCTAAGATACGAAGCCGTAGCCGAGATAGCAGATAGCGGCTGCCTCCATTGATGCGCTATCATATTTAAAATTTCGCCCATCTGAGCGAGCCTTGATTGATACTGCAGCTGCTCGTCTTGGCGCCTTATGAGCTTTAGCTGCTCCTCGATCTCGTGGTTGAGAGTTAAATTTAGCCGCTTGACCTTCAGCCTGCTTTGTTTTAATTTCTTCTCCGCCATCACTCTTTTGGTAATATCCACCACTATCCAAAGCACCTCGTCGTTTCCCGATATGGAGTCGCCCGAAATTCTAATCCACAGCCCTTTGCCGCTTTTGTGCCTTAGCTCGTAGTTTAGCTGCAGAGCCTCATTTTTCCTTACTTTATTAAAGGCGATGTCTGCGAAATGCAGGTATTTTTCCTTGCTTAGATGTATGGTTTGCGCGGATTTGCCGATGATCTCGTCGTATTCGTAGCCAAAAATTTTACAAAAGGTCTCGTTGCACTCCATAATATTTCTTTTCTTATCCACGATGAAGATGCCGACGCCGGAATTTGAAAATATCGTCTCAAATCTCTGATGGTTCTTCTTGATGTCTACTATCGCCATTTTATTCTGTATCCTTGCGAGTAGATATTTTCTATCAGCTTGCAGCCGATTTTTCGGTGAAATCTGGATATGATATTTCTTACCCGTTTGTCGTCATACTCGTCGCAGTCCTCGAATAGCTCGTTTTCTATCTCAAGACCGCTTGCGATCCGCCCGTTAGAGCTTAAAAGCAGCTGCAACAAAGAGGTTTCGTTTTTGGTTAGTTTGATAATTTCGCCCGCCTTGGATAGGGTTAAACTCTGCTTATCCCACACGAAATCGCCGCTTAGATAGATGGACTTTGCGGGTTTGGTTTCGATGCTCTGCGTGATTTTTTCAAGCACGCTTAGTAGATCCTCGGTCGTAAAAGGCTTTAGAATATAGCCGTCCACGCCGATAGATATCGCTTTGGTGAAGAATTTAGACTCATCGTAGGCTGAGAAGATGACCGTTTTTACCGAAGGATCGATCTGTTTGATTTGCTCTAACATCTCAAGCCCGTTTATGCCCGGCATATTGATATCGGTAAAAACAATGTCCGCTTTGCCCGCTTTAAATTTATCGATGCCCTCCTGCGCGTCACCGCAGTCGGTAACCTGATGGAAAAACAGCCTTAAAATTTTCGCGGTCTGCCGCCTTACCTCATTATCATCCTCGACATATAGGGCGCGCATGCTGCGAGTTTGAGCTTGTATTTCAGCTATATCCATAATGCGCCCCTCCTTTTTAAATTTATCCCTTATCCTAAATTCTATTTCGCCCGCTACAACCCTGTTTTAAATTTACAAAACCGAGTGTTTTTATTCCACCTGCCCGAGCTTTTTAAGATAGGCAAAAATTTTAGCGATCTCGATCATTTTATTTAGGCTTTCGAGTAGCTTTGCGCTTTGCGAGCTCGGCGCGGATTTGAAAATTTCGCTATTTTCAACGCCGATTACGAGGCTGTTTTCGCC
>CAUUSU010000114.1:0-5369 GCA_963547835.1 uncultured Campylobacter sp. | reverse complement strand
CTTGTAGCGGTACTCATCGTGGGCTTTAGTTTCTTGGGTTTTTACGGCGGCGAGGTGTATAGGCAGTCTCCGCCGGTGGTAAAATTTACCGATGCTAGCGGCAACGAGCTAATCAGCACCGAGCGCATTTACCGCGGGCAGGAGGCCTGGCAGAGCATCGGCGGTATGCAGGTGGGCTCGATCTGGGGTCATGGAGCGTATCAGGCGCCCGATTGGAGCGCAGATTGGCTACATAAGGAGCTGGTTGCGTTTATGGATATCAAGGCGCAGGAGCGTTTCGGCGTGAAATTTGACGCCTTAAATGACGAGCAAAAGGCGCAGATCAAAGCGCTTACAAAGACCGAGTACCGCACCAACACCGTAAAAGACGGCACCGTTAAGCTAAGCGATGATCGCTTAAAGGCTATGGCGGTCGTAAAAGACGAGTACATGGGCGTTTTCGGAAATGATCCGCGCTTTAAAAAGCTTCGCGAGGATTACGCGATGAAGGAAAATACGCTCGCAAACGAGCAACACCGCGCCGAGCTCGTGGATTTCATCTTTTGGACTGCGTGGGCGGTTTCTACGGATCGTCCGAGCGGAGAGGCGACCTATACCAATAACTGGCCGCACGAGCCGCTAATAGACAATGTCCCTACCACGGAAAACGTCGTTTGGACAATCGCAAGCCTCGTTATTTTGCTTACCGGCATCGGTTTGTTGGTTTGGTTCGGAAATTTCTACGGCAAAAAGGACGAGGATTTCGAGGCTCCTGCGAAGCTAAACGCCGATCCGATCGCCGCTTTAGCGCTTACGCCGTCGCAAAAGGCGCTCGGCAAGTACCTTTTCGTAGCGATTGCGTTGTTTGCATTTCAAGCCTTCATCGGCGGCTTTGTTGCGCACTATACGATCGAGGGTCAGTCCTTTTTCGGGCTTGATATTTCGCAATATATCCCTTACTCGCTAGCTCGCACCTGGCACGTGCAGGCGTCCATTTTCTGGATCGCTACGGGCTTTTTGGCGGCGGGATTGTTTCTGGCGCCGATCATCAACGGCGGCAAGGATCCGAAATTTCAAAAGCTCGGCGTGGACGTGCTTTTCTACGCGCTTCTTTTCTTGGTCGTCGGCAGCTTCGCGGGCGAATACATGGCGATTGCGGGCAAGATGGATCCAAGCAGCAGCTTCTGGATCGGACATCAAGGATATGAGTATTTAGACCTCGGTAGAATTTGGCAGCTGATACTATTTGTGGGCCTTGTAATCTGGATGGTACTCGTGCTTCGCGGCTTTATCGCAGGCTTTAGAGCCGATGGCGATAAGAATTTATTAGCGATCTTTACCGCTTCGGTTATCGCCGTGGGGCTTTTTTACGGCGCAGGGCTATTCTACGGACAGCGCTCGCCGATCCCTGTGATGGAGTATTGGCGCTGGTGGGTCGTGCACCTTTGGGTAGAGGGATTTTTCGAGGTTTTCGCGACGGCGTCTTTGGCGTTCGTATTCGCGTCCTTGGGCTTAGTAAGCAAGAAATTTGCCACCTACACCTCGATTGCTAGCGCATCGATTTTCCTAATCGGCGGAATTCCTGGCACCTTCCATCACCTCTATTTTGCGGGCACCACTACGCCGATAATGGCTGTGGGTGCGAGCTTTTCGGCGCTTGAAGTCGTGCCTTTGGTGCTTTTGGGTTCGGAAGCGTTTCATTACTACAAGCTTCAATTCGCGCAGGATTGGGCTAAGCGTTTAAAATGGCCGCTTTACTGCTTCATCGCCGTGGCGTTTTGGAATATGCTGGGCGCGGGCGTTTTCGGCTTTTTGATCAACCCGCCGCTTGCGCTATTTTACATCCAGGGCTTAAACACCACCGCGGTGCACGCTCATACGGCGCTATTTGGCGTATACGGCTTTTTGGCGCTCGGCTTCGTGTGGCTCGTGGCGCTGTATATTTACAAAGACAAAAACTTTGACGATACACTGATGAAGATCGGCTTTTGGGCGCTTAACGCGGGTCTGCTTCTAATGGTGCTGATTTCGCTATTGCCTGTCGGAATTTTGCAGGCATTCGCGGCGATCGACGTGGGTATGTGGTACGCAAGAAGCGCGGAATTTTTGCAAAAAGACAGCCTCTACGGGCTTCGCTGGGCGCGCATCATCGGCGATACGATCTTTTTGGTAGGAAGCGTGTGCTTCTTGCTTCAAATCGTGCGAATGATATTCTCACGCGCTAAATAGAGCTTTCGCGAGCTTTTATCGCCTGCTTTGCCTCGCGGGAATTTTATTTCTCGCGGGGCCTTTTAAATTTTACTAGGCTTTGCAAGAGCCTTTTATGCGTGAGCTTTTTGCCGCAAAGGGTAGCCGCGCGAGCTTTAAGCTTAGCCGCAAATCGCGATCAATCTTTAAAATTTTAAAATTTCATCCCCTTAAATTTACCCAAGCCAAATTTTAAATTTGCTAAAATTACCGCCGAAATTTTAATCTCAAGGAGTAGAAAATGGGTGTGCGAGAGCAAATTTTAGAAGACATTAAAACGGCGATGAAGAGCGGCGATCACTTCCGCAGAGACAGCCTGCGGATGCTTAACGCCGCGCTTAAGCAGGTCGAGGTGGACGAGCGCATCAGCCTTAGCGACGAGCGCGTCTTTAGCATACTTCAAAGCGAGATCAAGCGCCGAAACGACTCCGTACAGCAGTATCGCGCGGGCGGTCGCGAAGATCTGGTGCAAAAAGAACAGGGTGAGATCGAGATCATCGCGTCCTATCTGCCAGCGCAGCTAAGCGATGCCGAGCTTGCCGCAGAGGTTGGCTCGCTAATCGCGCAGCTCGGTGCGAGCGGCGCAAAGGACATGGGGCGCGTGATGAAAGCCGCCAAGGAAGCGCTCGGCTCAAGCGTGGACGGCAAGCGCCTAAGCGAGGCGGTCAAAGCGGCACTGAAGTAGCCTGCGTTTGAGGCTGAATTTAAGTCCGGCTACAGCTAAATCGTATCGGCGCAAAATTTTGCGGCCGAAATTCTTTCGGGATAGAATTTTGGTTACGGAGTTTATACGCTAATTTAAAATTTTAAAGGATTATCATGAAAAAATTTATCGCGGTTTTACTAGCCGTCCTGCTTGTGGGGTGCCAGTGCAAACAAAACGTAGCGCCCGGGGCGAATGAAACGCCAGAAAAGATCACGGCATTTTTCGTAAACGACGGCAAGGAATACATCGTAGGCGAGAAACTCAGCTATGTGCTGACGGATGGCTCGTCGCTTAAGAAAATTTCGGAATTTTACGACGGCGGATACGCCAAGGGGCTTAAGCGCGAGTTTGTGCAGATCGAAGTGACGGATGCGAAAAACGGCGAGGCGCGCGGCAGTTTCAGTGCGTTTTTAAATTCCGCAGCCGGTGCAGATGTCGCCAAAATCAAAGCTCTAGCAAATCGCATCGAAATCGATGAGAAAAAAGGCGAGATCGAGGTTATTTTTAACTTTGATGCGCGAGTAGTGCAGATCAAAAATCTTAGCGAAATAATGAAGCCAAGCGATAGGCTGCGCTCTCCGATACCCGCTCACATCGAGGTTTTGCCGGAGCGCTGCGAGAGTAGCGCTCTATCGGATGTGATAAGAGGCATCGTAGCTATACCGGTGGTAATCGTGGGAGCGGTACTTTTTCTGCCCGTGGTGATGATGCAGGAATATAGCCCTCGATAATAAAAGCCGTGAAATTCCGTATCTTGCAGCGAAACTTACAATGTAATGATCGATGAAGCTCGGCGAAATTTGGTATAACTTAGATCGCAAGTTCGATCTATTTATGATCGCATTTTATTTGGCGGCGATGTGGTACGGATTTCTTTTTAGCTTGAATCCTAAAAGCTTAGATGATCTGAAAATCGCGAATGGAATAATCATGGATGTCGGAAGCGATGATGGGCGCGAATATATGCAGATTTTTACGGATGAGCACAAATTTATCAAAGTCTTTTTAAATGGCGATACGGATAACTTAACCTCTTTTTATAAAAATAAAATTTTGCTCAATGCGGCAATTGTTGAAGCTAATTTTAAGCGCTCAGGAGCGGACGAGTGGCAAGGCGTAAATATCAAGCCTTCTATCTCGCTAATCGCATACGAATGGCTGGAAGGCAAGCGAGTTAAAGCTTGGTATCAAAGCCGTCCGTTTTCGTTTCAGGGTCGCGGCACGGCGTATCAGGTCTTATTTTTGGATTATAATGCGAGCGTCGACCCACCGCAGCGCGAGTATCTGATGAAATTCAGATATGACAAATACGCTACGACGGATGATAAATTTACAGCTACGATATTTGGAGCTTTGACGCTCATTTTTCTTGCGATAATGGCGGGCAAATTTTATCAAGCATGGCGCCAACTGCAATAAACATTGCGCCGCGAAATTTTAATTAGCATCGGATAGCCTGAAAACACGGCGCGCAGTATCGATACGAAACACCTTAAAAGACGCTAGGCTTGCGGCGTGCATTTCATTGCGGATAGCGGCGCAAGCAGGATAAATTTGCAGTGTTAAATTTGAAGCGCTATTAAAATACAGATCGAAACGAGATTAAAAATTTTTGATAAATAGTTTTCGCCGAGCTTTAAAATTTTGAGGCTCCGGCTGCGCCGGCAAGCGCTAAATTTGAAAATTTAAACTGCGTAAAATTTTAAAATTTTAAAATTTTAAATCTCGCGCTCGTTTAGCAGTATCCATAGAATTCCAAACGTCAAATGGGACGGATGGACTAAAATAGCCCTTTGAGCAGCCCCTTAACCACGTCCGATTTTTCCTTTTTAGCGTCGTTTTTGCTGCTGTTATCGTCCTTTTTGACGCCGAAAAGCTTGTCGATGCCCTTGCCGATCTGCTTGTCGAGCTTGCCCTTTAGATAGTCCGATTGGATATTGTATTTCGGCTCTTTAATCGTGCCGGTGATGTTTATTTCAAGATCGGTTTTTTCGATGTTTGCCTTAACCGGCACCGAAATCGCGCCCGTTTTACTATCCAGCGTGCCGTCCGTTACGTTTAGCTTGCTTTTTTGCGCGCTCATATCGGCGTTGAAATTAATTAAATTCTGCTTGATCGTGCCGTTTACTTTGGCGTCGTTATAGACCTCACCGCCTAGATCGCGGCCTAAAATTTTGCCGATTTTATCGATCAATCCGCCGCTAGGAAGGCGACCGTTATTGATGATCGCGTCGAATTTTCCGCTGTGCGAGTTTGTATTATACGTAAGATTTGCATTGCCCGTGCCGTCGTAGACATGGTCTATATTTAGAAGCGTCGTAAGCTCTTTGACGATGAAATTTTGAATTTTAAAGCTTGCCTCATCGCCCGCGATCTGTCCGTTCAGCTCACCGCCCGCGACCTTGGAATTTATGGTCGCAAACAGGCTCTTGCCGTC
>CAUUSU010000113.1:0-5409 GCA_963547835.1 uncultured Campylobacter sp. | reverse complement strand
CGGACGAAAAGAGCTTGCGCGAGCTAAGCGACCGCCTGGTCGCGCTTAAGGCGCAACAGCGCTTTTTAAGCGATTTTGCGAGCTTAAAAGATAGAAGCCTGGCGAGCTTAAAGGTGGATTCGCAAAAAATTTACGACGAGGTCTTGCTCGTAGCGGGTGAAATTTCAAAGACTGACGAACAAATCGGAAAGCTCAAAGAGAAAATTTCAAAATACCGGATCAAGAACGAGCGTCGCTTAAACGCGAACTTTGGCTGCGATCCGAGCTTCGTAAAAATAAGCTACCCCGTTGACGTAAGCGCCTACACGCACAACGAGCTCTCCGCAGATCTTACTAGCGGCAAAATCGAGGTCGCGCAAAAGCTCTCAGTGCAAAATCCGCTAAACGCCGAGCTAACGAATTTGACGATCGCGCTGTATCCTTACGAATACTCCTCGCAGACCGCGCCACAGCCATTTTACCCGTGGTACGAGGGCGAGCCTATGGAGCCTGAGCCCGCGGCGGCTTATAAAAAGGACGTGATGCTAGAGGTGGCGGATATGCAGAGGGCGCCTGCGGCGGAGGCGAGATCGTCGTATGCAAGGACGGGCTCGAATATCGAAAGCTCACTCTCAAAGGTGTGGAAAATTAGCGGCGTAAGCCTCAAGGCGGACGAAGCGGGCGAGTTTAGCTTCGATAATCAGAGTCTGGATGCGAAATTTGATCTGCTCATCGACGGCTACGGCAGCGAGGCGGCCTACGTGCGGGCTAAATTTATCCCCGAAAGAAGCATCGAGGAGAGCGAAACGCTAATAAAGCTCGACGGCGTGCAGATCGGGCTCGTGCATCTAGGCTTTGCCGCAAACTCCGAGGCTACGGCATATTTGGGTAAAAACAGCCTGATCGAAGTTAAAAAAGAGCAGGCGAACAACTTCACGAAAAACTCATTTTTCGGCGGCGAAAGCAAAAATTCCATGGCCTGGGACTACGAGATCAAAAACACCTCCAAGCGCGCGTGGAACGTGGTTTTGCAAGAGCGAGCGCCCGTTTCGACGCACGAAGACGTAAAGGTCGCGCTGAAAAATTCGCCCGAGCAGAGCAGCCTCGGCAAGGACGGACTGCTTAGCTGGGACTTCGAGCTAAAGCCGGGCGAGAGCAAAAAGATCCACTTCGGCTATGAGCTAAGCAAACCGAAGAAGTAACGAGCTTTGGTGCGGTGCGGTTAAATTTTGCGCAGCAGAGTAGCTTTTTGCGGTGCGGTTAAATTTTATGCGACACCGCTTTACGAGACGGACCCTCTTTTGCCGCGCCGCTAAATTTTACGCGGCAGACCGACTTTTTACGGCGCAATTAAATTTTGCCGGCATAAAACCAAGGCGCGGCTTTAGAATTTATCTGAAATCTTTGGCGCCGCACCGCTGAATTTTACGCGCCGCGCCGAGTAAAATTTAAGCGCTGCGAGAACCAAAAATTTAAATGTTGCGGCGATTTAAAATTGGCTAGCGTTAGATATAAAATTTAGCGACGCAAAGAGGTTTTGGCGCGGGTAGAAAAACTTTGAGCGTCGCTAAAGCTTATCTCAAATTTAAAAAGGTCGGGGCGATGAATGCAGAGCAAAAGTATAAATTTAACGCGGCGGCGAGGTGTGCGTTTGCTTCGCCGGCGGCATTTAAAGGATCGTTATGAAATTTCGCAAACTTAAATTTAAAATCCTAGCCGCAGTGCTACTTTTCTGCGCCGCATTTATCCGCATCGTGCCAGATTACTCCACTTCGCAAGGCTCCTGCGTAGTTACTATTTTTAGCTATTACAAATATCAAAAGGGATATTGTCTAAAAGAGAATAGAATTCTGAGCAACGAAGAGTTACTTCGAAATGCCGCTATAAATTATTTTAAAAGATATCACGACTATGAGGTTCTGCGAAATACCATTATTGATGAGCACGATATAAAGAATTTCGGCCATAGTTTTTATACGGCGCGCATCTCCAAGCTCTATCTAATCGGCGATTTTAATGAAGAAAACTGGTTTGATTTTTTAGTTGAAAATACCGACAGAAAGAGTTTTGATTATGAGATAAAAGACAAGACGCGAATAGATATCTCCGATCTATCAAAATATTTTGTATATAAGGATGAAATTTTGGGCTTTAGACAGCCTATTATCTTATCGGAAGAGAAAAATCCATTTCATAACGGAAAAATGTTTTTAGAAAAATCATTTTTAATTAAAGAAAATCAATTTTTTGTGAATTATGTTGATGTCGATGATATAAGTTTTTACATTGAATATAATGTTATTAAAAATTTAATGGCAATAAAAAGCGGATATGAGAGTTTAGAAAACTTTAACAAAGTCTTGGCTTATACTCATATGAAGCATTTGCGACGTAAATTCTCATACGATAATTGCGGAAATATAAATTTTGATATCAAAGCTCCGGCGGAACAGGAGCTGGATATGTGGATTCGCGGCGGATAAAGTTAGTTGAAATTTTATCTTAACGAATTTAACCGAAAAAGAATAAGAGATGAGCAAAAAAGAAACTGATCTAAGATTAGACTTAGAGGGCAATTATGGCGTCGATATATTGAGTTATTATTTGTGGGGGAAGAAAACTCCTCCTGGTCCGAAAGAATTAGCCTCTAACGAATGGATGGATAGAAAAGAAACGATATGAAATTCTACAGGTCTATTAAATTTAAAGCCCTAGCAGGCGCGCTGCTTCTAGCGGCGATACTCTGTGCTGCATTTGTCCGTATAATCCCCGATTACTCCACTTCACGAGGCTTCGCGATAGTTACTACTTCCGACTACAACAAATACAAGCAAGGATACTGCCTAAAAGAGGATAGAATTTTACCCAAAGAGGAGTTGTATAAAAGAGTAGCAGGAGCGTATTTAGATTATGATATAAAACTAGATTGGATGATTGACGATTACAAATTTAAAACCTACGGTAGTTTTTGGCATAGTAGATACGAGGTTGCATACTATGAACTAGAAAATATAAACTTATCGAATTGTTTTGAAGTATTAGAAAAATATTATCAAGAGGGAAAAACGACGGAGGAGATACTGATGAAAGAGCTAAAGGCTAAAAAAACCGATCCAAAGAAATATCTAAAAATAAATTTGAACGATATGAGCGTTGGATTTGATAGACCGATAGTTGGAATAGATGGTAGCGAGAATGATGTTACTGGCACTTTGCTCCTTGATAAATTCGCTATATTTAACGGCAATTATATGCAATTTAACCATTCGGAGTATCTGTGCGATACGAGAGAGAGAGGAAATTTTATTATCGTGAAGAAATACTATAAAGAGAGAAAAAATGCCGTAGTTGGTATCGGAAAAGGTTTTAAATTTGATAACTGCGGCAATATAAATTATCCGCTGGAAGAATATTATTTGGGCGGTAGAGATATAGAGATGCGCTAAATTCTCTAATATGAATTTTATTAAAAAATTTAAGGGACTTAAGACCGATGGATGTGGAGCAAAGGTATAAATTTCACAGGGCAGCGAGATATTTGCTCGCTTTGCCGATGGTTTTCTTGCTTGATTGGTGGGCGGCGGCTTTGATTTTGGCGGTTTTGCCTTTTGAGGGTGCGCTAAGGATTGCCGTTTTTGTGGCTATATTTGCGATTTTGGATTGCGCGCCGCTTTGGTATTTGTTCAAAAGGTATAAAAATTTGGCTCAATTAAACTTAAGCGGATTTTCTCTTATCAATTTCAATAGTTTCTGATATAGGTTTTCCTGTATAGTTTTAGTATTATATCTAAATTCACATTCTTTAAGATGAAGCAAAAAATTCTCTTTCTTTATCCCTTTAAATTTAGCTAGTCTATGTTTAGCATATCCCCAGAAATTCTCAATGCCGTTTATATGGTTTTTCCCATTAGCGAATTCATTTTTGGAGTGCTTTACTCTGTAGTGAGCCTTAGCTCCGTAATCCACTAATCCATCATAAGCTTTCCAACAATCAGAATAAATCACACTCTCATCTAATTCGCTAAATTCCGATAATATGGGTATTAGTTCATTTGCAGAGCAGTTTTTAACTATCTGGGTATAGACCTTGCCATCTCTTTTAAGCATACCGAATACCGGTTGCTTTCCGCTTGCTCCTCTACCTCTCTTACCTCTTACTCTTTTGGCTCCGAAGTAGCTTTCGTCAATCTCTATTTCACCGCTAAATTTGCTTATATTTTCACATTCTTGAGACATAAGAATTCTGATATTTTTTAGAATTTTGTTGATGGAAATTCTAGAAATCCCGGTTAAATTTGCTATTTTAGTAGCCTTTATATCCTCTGCAAAATACTTTAGAATTTCTCTAAATTTCTTTTCTGAAATTCGGGAACGGATTATATACTTGTTTTTCATTGTGCTCATCGTAACTTACTGCTCCTTTGTGTGAGCTTAAGTTAAAGAGAGCCAAAAATTTTAAGCCAAGCAAGCTGTTTGTAAAAAATCCAAATCTTAGTTTGCTGCTTTTTACGGTAGAAAATTTATCGCTCGGCGCTTTTTACGGCGAGTTTTCGGCGTATTTGGCGGCGGGATATTCGGAGCAACAATACGAGTGGCCGGAGCGCGACGTTTGCATTTGCGTTCGCGCCCTTTTGCCTGATCGTTTTCGCGATTTCATACGTTTACGAAAAAAGCCAAACTTATGCGCCTTTCGCGCCTGCTAAATTTTATCCCTCGCGCAATACGGACTTAGGTGCGGATTTAGCCCTCGCAAGCTGGGCGCTATTTAAAATTTAGCTTATCCCGCTTGCTTTAAAATTTCGTAGTCGAAAAAGCTCCGCCGCGCTCGCTAAATTTTATCTTGCCGCAACTCGAAACCTACTTGCCGCGCCACTACACACGCCGTGCTTTAGCACTCGCACGATACGCGCCTATTGCCGCTGCGACATTTACAAAATTTTAAAACGGCGCGGAACTCGCCTCGCAAATGGCGATTGCACCGCGGGCTTATTTATGCGGCAGCGGAGCCTTCGGCAGGCTAAAGACGAGACCCATATCTTAGCCGCAAAGCAAATCCGAACTTCGGCAGAGAAAAATGCGAGCGGCGAACTCAAATGCAAAAAAACCGGGCTAGCGGGCGCGGGCGCGGGCGCGTTTGCCCGAAGCCTAGCCCTTTAGCTTCATCATTTTTTCTAAAATTTCATACACGAGATCAAACTTCGTAAAGCCGTCTCTATCCAAAAAATGCCCACCCTTTTGCACCTCGTAAAACTTAGCATCGATCTGCTCCGCTAGCTCACGGCTGAGGCTAAACGGCACGATATAATCGTCCTTTGCGGCAACCACCGCGCGCCGTTTTGCGGCGGCTTTTATGCGCTCAAAATCAAAGCCTTTTCCCATAAACTCGTCTAAAATTTTAAATTGCGGATCGCTAAGCGGCTTTGCAAGCCC
>CAUUSU010000112.1:0-5423 GCA_963547835.1 uncultured Campylobacter sp. | reverse complement strand
AATTTGGGCTATGCATACGACTCAAATAGAAGCTTCAGGCAGGCCGCGCGCTATTACGACAGGGCGTGCAAGCTCGGCGAGCAGAAGGGCTGCGTCTATTTAGGGCTGCTCTACAACGACGGGCAGGGAGTCACGCAAGATCGTAAGAGGGCGAATGAGCTTTTTAGCGATGCTTGCAAGAAAAACAGCAGCGAAGGGTGCGCTAGCCTTGCATACAACTATAAAAAGGGGCTCGGCGTCTATCCAGACACGAAAAAGGCGATCGAACTTTTGATCAAGGCTTGCAAGATGGGACAGGTAGAGGCGTGCCATAACCTAGGGCTTAGCTATGTTCTCGGCGAAGGCGTGAAAAAGGACGCGGACAGGGCTAGGACATTTTTTACGAGGGCTTGCGAGCAAGGACACGCGGATTCGTGCGTAAATTTAGGCGTTACGTATTTCAAGGGCGACGGCGGGCAAAAGGATCATGCGCTTGCTGCGAAGTATTTTAGCGAGGCGTGCGAGAAAAGCGACGAGCCGCTAGCCTGCTCAAATTTAGCGTATCAATACGAAAAAGGCTCGGGCGTAGCGAAAGATAAAAAGAAGGCGCGCGAGCTTTATGAAAAGGCTTGTAAGCTCGGAAGATTTGATGCTTGCGAGCATTTAGAGACTATGAGATGAGAAGCTCTAACATAAGGCGTGAAAAACGCATAACAAAATGGATTCACGAAAGAAGATGCGTTAGTAAATTGAGTCTTAGTAAAGCCTAGGAATAAGCGATGCGCTTAAATTTAGATAGAAGTAAAATTTTAATAAAGCGTTAGTAACTTTAAAAATTTGCGAGGTAGATAATGAAAATTTCAAAATATAATGCGAGCGGAAATGATTTCGTAATATTTACGGATTCAGTTAAGGCGGATAGATCCAAGCTAGCGCGTGAGCTATGTGATAGGCGCGATGGAGTAGGCGCTGACGGGCTCATCGTCGTACTACCGAAATTTAACGGTATCGAGGGGATAAACTTTGAGTGGGAATTTTATAATAGCGACGGCAGTAGCGCCGATATGTGCGGCAACGGCTCGCGAGCGGTATGCATGTATGCGTATGAGAATTTTTTGGCCGCGCAGAGTATGAAATTCCTAAGCGGCGCAGGCGTAATTAGCGGTGAAATTTTCGGTATTTTCGGCGGAAATTTGAGCGAGAGCATGCGAGGCGAGCTACGCAATGTAAGCTTTGGCGAGATTTTCAATCTGCGTCCTAATGCTCACGCGTTAGTAGCTAACGTAGAGGTAACGTTAACTCGTCCTAAGCGCCTGGGCGAAAGCTTTGAAGAAGCAGGGCTAACGTGGTATTTTTATAACACTGGAGTGCCGCACTTGGTAACTTTTGTTAGCGATTTAAATGAGTTCGATGCCGCATTGGCTAGCGACCTGCGTGGAAAGTATAACGCTAACGTTAATTATGCGTTAGTTCAAAGTCGCCTCGCAAGCAAAATTTTAAAAGTGCGCACCTTTGAGCGTGGCGTAGAAGCCGAAACTCTCGCATGCGGTACGGGGATGGCAGCATGCTTCATCGCAGGCGTCGAAAATATGGGGCTAGCTCCCGATATCCGCGTGATACCTGCAAGCGGCGAAATGCTAAATTTGCGCTTAGGAGATGGAGGTAAAATTTACTTTCGCGGCGACGTTAGGCATACTTTCGATGGCGAATTTATCGGATATGTGGAGTAGGCAGGGCGAAATTTCGAGCCGGTTTGCGCGAGAATCCGTGAAATTTTCGAGTGCGATTTATGCAAGATTTCGCTTTTCACTCCGTTTTATAAAATAATAGATTTGCAATACGACATTGGAATTTTAAAATTTTATGATGATGAAATTTTAAAATTTACAGGGCATGGTTTGTGTGAGAATTTTAATTTTGAGGTAAAATTTGGCGTCTCATTGCAAAATTTAATTTCTAAATTTCAGAATTTTGTGAAATAAAATTCTGAAATTTCAGTGTGCGGAATTTTACTACTAAGTTTGAAATTTGTTGATTGAATTCTGCACTTGTATTGCGCTAATTTAGGCTTCTGCGGAATTTAAGCGTTATAGCGTTTAAAATTTACGCTCTAACCCGCTCATTTGGTTTATAATTTTTGCTGCCACCGCAAAAAATCCGCCTTGTTCGCACAAGTGAAATTCCGTCGCATTTGCACGAGCGAAATTCCGCCACTTATAGCATAAAGCGCGGTATCAAGCGCAAATCCTCGCCGCGGGTAAAATCTATCATTGACGATAAAGGCTGGATTTATTGATGCGGCAATTCTTGAAGCGCGGTAGAATTTACTAACGACGATAAAAGCATAGTGTGGTTACGGCGAAATTTAAAATTTGCGCCCGCCGAATTTCGCCGCGCCGTCATTTTGTCGTTTAAATTTTAAATTCCATCCGCGTCGGTTTCGTCGAAACTAGGCATAAAGCCTGATGATTAACTCTCTGGCGAGCGCTAAAATCACGACGAAGATTGTAAATTTTAATAAAGATTTTTGTCGTATCGCGACAAGCATGACGATGCCAAATAAAACGAGCGCAATATCTAAAAATGTATCTTTCATACGCTTAATTGAAATTTAATCAAAATGCTAAGTATGATAAGAAGTATTATAAAGCGCAAGATTGAGCGTATGGAGGATAGATCGCCAAATTCTTTGTCATATTCCTTTTTTACCTCCCACTCAGCTTTCCATGCGAACATTTTTACTATAAAATCCAGCATTTTCATCTCCTTTTTTTAAGGCGAGTCGCATAAAAATGAAATTCTGTCGCTCCACGTGAAATTAAAGAATTCTATCTAATTGGCGCTTAAAATTTTTAATTTTGGGCTATTTGTCGGCGTTTTGGACGAGCGCCTTTTCGTATTTTTCGATAAAGCTTCGCCCTGCCTCGCATAGACGGTAGATGAAAATCTTCGACGCTTTGCCCGCATCAAGTCCCGTATCCTTAATGCTTTCGCGCTGCAGATAGCCCCAGTTTTTATGGATGATGTCAAGAGTCGATTTGACCGAGGTGTAGTTGCGCCCACTCGCAGCTGCGAATTCGTTTACGGGACTCATAAACTCTGTATCGCTTTGCTTATTGCGACACAAAAGCCCATCTTCGCCTTGCGATTCGACCAGTTTTAGCGTTTCATAAATGAGTTTGTCTTTTAATTTGATCATCGGCTTTCCCTTGCGTAATTGATATGGGTTTACCAAAATTATATCATAAAATTTATATTTTTATGATATGAAATGTCAATAATTAGAAGCTAAGCGCGAATTCGTGAAAGGGTATGACATCGCAGCGGATACCCTCAATCTCGAGCCTACCGGAGTTTGCCATAGACACAACTTTTAAACTTGTGACGCCGAGTTTTTTTAGCACGCTTAAAATTTTTCGGAATTTTAAAAAGATAATGTCCGCGTCGCTGAAAGGAATGACGAGAACCCCCATTTTTAGAGCAGGCAGGTAAAAATCCAGCTCTTTTGTGTAAAAAATCGGCGTATTCAGCCCCAAAAGCTCGCAGAAAAGGACGTTGGCAAATTTTTTGGAGAAGTCCTTTTTACTTGTTAAAATTTCGCGCATGTTAAAATGCGAAAAATATAGCTTTTTTGCGCGCGCGGGCTCGCCAGCTTTGCTTAAAAATTTGATGAAATTTTCCCGCTCAAGCTTGGCGATAGTGCCGTATATGGCGTCTTTGGAGATCTTGATGCGCGGCTTTAGCGCGGTGTAAATTTTATTTGCGCTAAATGCGGCATGGACGAAGCTTAGGCACTCTTTGAGGATTAAAATCTCCGTGCGGCTAAAATTTGCCGTAAGCAGCCTCTGCTCAAATTCTAAAATTTCAGCGGGCGCTATGAAGGGGTTTTTTGCGCCGCTGCCTTGGGCTAAAAATGCTGAAATCATCGAGTTTATCTCGTTGTGGCGCTTGTCGAAGGCGATAAATTCCTCAAATGAAAGCGGCAAAAGCTCAATCCGCTCAAAGCCTGGCAAAACTAACTCTTTATCGCGAGCAGAAATTATAAAACGCTTTAAATTTAGCCCCTCGGCGAAGCTTTGAAGCGATGAAATTTCAAAATCAGCGCTACTGAAATTATCTAAAAAAAGCGATGAAATTTGCTCGTTGGCGGCTAAAAATTCTTTGATCTCGCAGAAGAAATTCTCGCTCCTGCTTTTTATGCCACCCGACTCCGCATTTTTTGCATTGTTTGAGCCGTTTACGCTTGCGTTTTTTGTATCTATATTTTTTACGGCGGCGCGGTAAAATTCATCTATATCCGAAATATCCGCATCGAGCGTAGTTTCTCTGCTTATTTCATTCTCATTTACTTCGCTACCGTTTGTATTGTCTGCGCTATTTTTAACCGCAGCGATAGTGCCGCCCGCTACCATATCCTCAAGGCGTAGATCGGCTAAATTTAGATACAAAATTTCATCTTTTTTAAGTTCTGAAATTTCATTTTTCAACACGGCGCTTTTGCCGGAATTTAGCACTCCGTATATTATAGTTTTGGGCGAGCCTATACCTCTTTTGCGCGGAATAAAGCCCATAAATTCCGGCGGGTTTTCGTAAAAAAATTTTAGATCATTCATGGCGAGTATTTTAAAATTTTCCTTATTAAAAGGAAATAAATCCGAGAAATCCTATGAGATTTTTTATATCCGTCTAAATTTATCCAAAATTTTTGTATTGAAATTTTTTCGGCATTCTAAAAATTTTCAAAATTCTATATATTTTTCCTTATGAAAAGGAAATATTTCAATAAAATTTGGCTATTTTCTTGACAAAAAGGGAGCGCTTTTATATAATGTGCGTCTTTTGTTTGAAACAAAGGGTCGCGCGTTGCGACAAGTTCTTTTTAAGGAAAAGCAGATGCAAAAAATTAGGTTGAAACTCAAGGCATATGACCATAGAGTTTTAGATCGCACGGTTGCGGCCATAGTAGAAGCCGTCAAAAGAACGGGTGCGGATGTAAGAGGCCCTGTTCCTATGCCCACAAAGATCAAGCGCTACACAGTTTTAAGATCTCCACACGTAAATAAAGACTCTAGAGAGCAGTTTGAGATGAAGATCCACGCTCGTATGCTAGATATCGTAGCGGCGACTCCGGACACGGTTGATTCGCTAACTAAGCTTGATTTGGCTCCGGAAGTCAACGTCGAAGTTCATGCGATGGGCAAATAAGGGGTAAAACAATGGAATATATCGTAGAAAAAATAGGTATGAGTAGGACGATCGACACGAGCAGCACGCCCGTGACGCTTTTGCGACTTATTAATACCAAAATTTGCGAAGTTTGCGATGAGAAAAAAGCTATCGTAGCCTACGCAGACGGCAAGGCATATAACAAAGCTATAGTCGGCATTCAAAAGAAATATAGCCTAAGCAAGGAATTTAATAAATTTGCGACTCTAAGCTTAGAA
>CAUUSU010000111.1:0-5484 GCA_963547835.1 uncultured Campylobacter sp. | reverse complement strand
ATTTGCAGCCCGTCGATCCGCTAAAATTCGTCGATAAAAAATCCTACAAAAAGCGCATCTCCGAGAGCAAAGAAAAAACGGGCAGGCTTAGCGCAGTGATCGCGGGCGAGGGCGCTATAAGTCGCCAAAAAATTCAGCTCGTGGTGTTTGATTTTAACTTCATGGGCGGAAGCCTGGGTTCTGTGGAGGGCGAAAAGATCGTGCGCGCCGTAAAACGTAGCCTTGATAAAAACGAGCCGCTAATCATCGTAAGCGCAAGCGGTGGCGCAAGGATGCAAGAAAGCACCTTTTCGTTGATGCAGATGAGTAAAACCTCTGCCGCGCTTAAAATTTTATCCGAGCATAAAATTCCTTTCATATCCGTTCTTACCGATCCTACGATGGGCGGCGTAAGCGCGTCGTTTGCATGGCTTGGAGACATTATCATCGCAGAGCCCGGCGCTCTTATCGGCTTTGCCGGGCAGCGCGTCATCAAGCAAACCATAGGTGCGGATCTTCCAGAGGGCTTTCAGAGATCGGAATTTCTGCTCGAGCATGGATTAATTGATGCGATCGTGCCTAGAGCTGAGATGAGGCAGTATTTAAGCGATATAATCAACGTGCTTAGCAAAAACGCTGTGCAGATTGACGACACGAGCGATAAGTCGCTGCACGAAGAGGGAAGCGAAGAGTAGTGCAGATAACGGTAAATTCCATCCAAAAGGGCGCGGACGAGTTCGCAGGCGCGATAAGCGATTATAAAAAAATGGCGACTAAATTTGCCGCGGTGCGAGATGATATATTTTTTAACGCTAATATCGCTCGCGCACAAAGCACATCTGCTGAGCTAGCGCTTAAGGCGTATGATGAAGCTTATCTACCGCGCCTTAGCGGATACGTCGTAGCTTTGGATGAGCGCGGGCAGGAGCTAGATAGCATGGAATTTGCGAGTATGCTAAAGGATAAAAGTAGCGTGTCGTTTTTCATCGGCGGCGCTTACGGGCTTAGTGAAAATTTTAAGGCAAAAGCCGATAAAATAATTAGTCTTAGCAGGCTTACGTTAGCGCATAAAATCGCTAAACTTTTGCTCTTTGAGCAAATTTTTCGCGCGCTGTGCGTTAACGCAAACCATCCATATCACAAATAAAGGGAAGTAATGAAGAAAAACGAGTTGAAATTTTACAAGAAAATTTTAGAAGAAAAAAGAGAGCAACTCATCGCCAATATTAATAGCTCTGTAAATGAAATTTCGGAATTGCGCGAGAATAAAGCTGCGGATGATTTTGACGTAGCGAGCATGAATACGGATTTAAGCATCGAATACTCGCTCAATGTTAATCAACAAAAGGCGTTTTTAGAGATTGAAAGCGCGCTTAAACGCATCGAAAACGGCACTTATGGGCTTTGCGAGAGCTGCGGCGAGCAGATAAGCTTAGAGCGTCTTAAAGTAAATCCGGAGGCGAGATTGTGCATTTCGTGCAAGGAACAGGCGGAAAAGCAAAATAGGAGTTAGCTATGAAAACCAAGCAATTCTTTTTATATTCGATCGTCTATATCGCAATCGTCGCGATTTTAGTTTTTACGCAGCAAAGCAGTAGCTATACACTGGGGCTTTTCGGTTTTACGCTTACGCTTCCTGTGGCGGTGTGGATCGTACTGCCGTTAATTTTATATATGATTTTGGCGATTTTTCATATCGTTTTTCATAGCTTCGCTTTTTACCGCACAAAAAGGGCGATCGCAAAGGATCTAAGCGCATACGATGCGATGAGTAAAGAGGTTTTGCTGGGCCTTGATACCAATAAAGACTTTAAAACCGAGTATTTTAAAGACCCGAGCGAGCTTACTAAAATTTTATCTCCGTGGTATGATAGCACCGGCATAGATGTCAAAAATGAGGATCTAAAAGAGGTCATAGGCGTTATCGAGAAGGTTAAAAACGGCGAAGTGGCGGATCTGCGAAAATATAAACTTCCTAAAGATAACGGACTATTTTTGCAAAATGAGCTCAACCGCCTCAATGCTGAGCCTGCGTATGCGTATGAAATTTTAAAAACTAAGGGCGTTTATAGCGAAAATATCACTAAAAAAGCCTATGCCGTAGCGCTTGCCAAAGGAAGCTACGATAAGATCAAGGCCTATAAAATTCCTCAAGATATAGCCGAGGTAAATATTTTAGTGGATCGCGCAGTAAATGACGCGAGCTTTGAGATCAGTAGTGAGGAGCTTTTCGATCTCGTAAATAATGAAAAATTTAGCGAGCAGGATTTTATCGGCTTTGCCAAAAAGCTAAAAAATCATCTCGCTCCAGAGCAATACAAAGCCTTTTTCGAGCGGCTCAAAAACGAGAATCAAGAAGCGACCGAGGCATATCTGTACGCGCTATATGAGCTTGGCATGATCGACGAGTTTAGAGAGCAGCTAAGCCTCGCCGACGGCGACGAGTTTGAGAAGTTTAAAATTCTGCTATTTTTGCGCGACAACGGCAAAAACGTCCCTGCGTCGCTGTTATTTTAGCTCGGTAATTTTACGAGTTCGTTTTATGCGGGTAAGAGAGGCTGCCTTTAAGCTCTTTGCGTCTATTAAACGCAGCCTGCGCGATAAATTTTAAAGTGCGGGTAAAATTCTAACTCGCGCAAATTTAAAATTTTAGAATTTATCGAAAGAATTAATGCGCGCAAGTGGTAAAATTTAAAAGATTTGCTTGCGTAGTGCGCGTGTAAACGGGTTTTGCATTTATGCGATGAAATTTAGAATTTAAACATAAAGCGCAAGACTTGCTAGCCAAATAAAAGTGTTGAAATTTTAAAATCCGTGCGGCGTTTTGCAAACTGCTTGCTGGGTTTGCCGTGCAAATAAAATTTGGTGGTGATCATCCTTGCTGCCGTTTTGCCACCACTCAAATTAGCTAAGCTTAAAAATAAAATTCGCGCCTAAATGCGAATACGTAGCCTATGAAATTTAAAATTTTAAAGCTCGCGGCAAAACCCGCTGCAAGCGTTGCGGCGTTAAATTTAAAGGTTTAAATTCAAACGAAATCAAAATAAGAAATTTAAAATGACGGAAGATTTTTTTAAAAGGGACCCCCTATTTTTGGCGCCTTTGGCGGGCTTTTCGGATCCGCCGCTGCGGGGCGTAGTGAAAAAATTCGGCTGCGACGCGACCGTAAGCGAGATGATAAGCGCAAACGCCCTTGTTTTCGAGGGCGAAAAGACGCTAAAGATGCTCGAAAAAAACGCCGCCGAAACCCCATTTTTCGTGCAGATCGCAGGCAGCGATGCGGAAATTATCAAAAAGGCGGTTTTGCTCATCAATAAATTTGACGGCATTGACGGCATCGATCTAAACTGCGGCTGTCCCGTCCCCAAAGTCGTAAAACAGGGCGCCGGCTCGGCACTGCTGCTTGATCTGCCCCGTCTATCGCGCTTGGTTGAGACGATCAAAAAATATTCAAACAAAAAATTTACGAGCGCGAAGGTGCGGCTGGGCTTCGGCGCCGTGGATATCGAAAATATCGCGCGCGCCGTACAAAGCGCAGGAGCCGATTTTATCGCGATTCACGGACGCACCAGAGCGGGCGGATACAGCGCGGCGGTGGATTACGGCGCGATCGCAAGAGCCAAACGCGAACTGCAAATCCCCGTGATCGCAAACGGCGACATAAACTCCGCCAATGCGCCCGCAGTGCGAGACCTTAGCGGCGCAGACGCGCTGATGATCGGTCGCGCGGTCATCGGCAGGCCGTGGATCTTTCGCGAGATCAAAACGGGCGAACGCGCAAGCGACGCGCTAAAAAGGGAGGTCGTGCTCTATCATTTCTCTCAAGTGCTTAGCCACTACGGCATGCGCGGCGTGGCGATATTTCGCAAGCATCTGCACGAATACTCTAAGGGGCGCGAAAACGCTGCAAGCTTCAGGGAGGAGATCAATCATATCTCCGCCGAGAGCGAGATGACGCGGCTAATCGAGGAATTTTTCGCCTAAATTTAGAATTTTAGGAACTCTGATGATTATTTTAAAAATTATAGCCTGCGCATTTTCGATGAGTTTTTGCTTTATGTGCGTTTCGAGTTTGGCCGATTTTATGATAGAACCGTTTTTTACACATCTAGCGCCCGGTTTGACGATCCTATAGAATGGCTGCAGAAAAAATTCGCATATTTCCTATTTTTGTGGATATTTTCCTGCGGGATTTGCGCGGTGCTTGCCGCAAAGTTAAAGGATTTTGGTAAGCTCACGGATTTTTTCGTAAATTTATTTTTGCCTACAGCAGCGGTTTGGATGCTATCGCCATTTTTAGGGATGATGATTGTGGCGCTGATTGTTTCAGATTTGCATCTTGCCACGTTTTATTCCTCATTGCTTAGCGCATTAATATTTATCGTTCTTTTTATGATTGTCGTAGCTGAGGTCCTAAAGCAGATTTATCCGCCCAAGTCCTAGCGCGCGAAATTTTAAAATTTAGTGCAGAGCTCTGCCGCGAAATTCTCGCCTGCCGCCTATAATCACAGCCCGCGCGTTAAAAGGCGAGGGCGTTAAAATTTAAGGAGAAATTATGCAAAATATCTACATCATCGGCGACGTGCACGGCTGCTACAGATCGCTTTTGGCGTTAATAGAGCAGCTGCCGCATAAATTTGATAGCAAAATTTGCTTTGTGGGCGATCTGATCGACCGAGGCCCTGCGAGCGCGGATGTGGTTGAATTTGTGCGCACTCGCGGATATGACGCGGTGATGGGCAATCACGAAAAGCGCTTTGTGAGCAACGCAAAAACTGCCCTAAGGTGCGCAAAGACGGGCAAATTTACGAGCTCAAATGACCTCTACGCATTTTTTAGCCTGGATGAAAGCTGGCTATTTAATAACGGCGGTGAGGCGACGCTAGCGTCGTATTATCGTCACGGAGGCGTGAAGCAATGCAAGGAGCATCTGCGGTTTGTCTCGCGGCTGCCGATTTACCTGGAGTATGATTTGTGTGATGAAAGCGGTCGCGCTCTCGTCGTATCGCACTCCGCAGTGGGTCGCGCGTGGGGGATTAGACACGATGCAGAGCGTGCGAAAAGCTTCGCCGCTCATGTGCTAAGCGGGCGCGGAGATGATAGCGCGAATGATGGAATTTTTAACGTCTACGGGCACACGCCGGTAAAAAAGCCCGTCATTACGGAATTTAGCGCAAATATCGATCTGGGCTGTGTTTATAAAAAGCACTGGGGCGAGAAGGCGAGGCTTTGCGCGCTGGAATTTCCCTCAAAGAAAATTTTCACGCAGGAATGCATAGATTTTTGAGTTTGTGTCGGGATAGCGCGGATTAAAATTTAAATTTGCGTAGGCTATTTGAAGGCGAAATTTAGAATTTAAAGGCGTGTTCTTGCAGCGTCCGTCGCGCAGTCAGGTCGCGCTGAAATTTCAAATAATATCCCTTAGCTTGCGCGCTTCATACATCCACGCCTCAAGCTCGTCCCAGCGCTCGTCACGAATCATCTGCACGCAAATTTCAAGCTCGT
>CAUUSU010000110.1:0-5494 GCA_963547835.1 uncultured Campylobacter sp. | reverse complement strand
AATTTTCACATTGCTCGACATACGCGATTTTATCTTTTTCGTAAAATTCTATTTGATTGTTTTTAAGCTGTATCATCGGTCTCTCTTTTCTATAATCTATAAGCTCCGGCAATATAATAAATAGTGATAAAAATGATAGAAACAAAATCATGTATATACTGTCCTTGACGCTATAATCCACTGCGTCGCTGGTTTTCCAATCGAAATTTACGATTATGGCAAATACGCCTCCTATAAAAAGAGAGAAAACCATTAATAGTTTTTGATATAGGTACTCGTAGTTTTCAAGAATTATCGGATCTTTGTCGTAGTCTCTGGCTTGGACTTCGGAGCTTTTGTTAATAGCGGTATCATCGGAATTTAAAGTCTTAGAGCTTGCATCTTCTAATTTTAAATTTTTGAAGTCGAAAGCGTTAAAATTTTTGGGATAAAGACCTTCTGTTAGATTTTGCTTTGCATCGCTGTGCTGATTATTTAGGAGTTTTCTTAATTCTTCAAGCCTGCTTTGATCCATTTATCGCCTTTAAATTTGATGGACGCACCATTTTATATTCTCATCACTTAAAGCTCAGTAAATTTTATCGCTCATTCGCTGTCCTACAATAAGGCAAAGACTCTAGAAATTTTAAGCTATACGTAAAATCTACCATAAATCCAAAAAATTCTAATCAAGCGTATAAATTCCCTTATTTTTAAATCCGCCTTATACTCAACTTTTTAAATTTTAAAGCAACCCTCGTGTCTTATGGTAAATTTCTCTCTTAGAGCAAATCACCTCTTTCTTAGATCAATTAGCTATATAGCTCGATACCCTGTCGTAAGTTACTTTCTAGCGCTTCACGGAGCTGCGCTAAATACGCATCAGGAATTTTAGATGTAGAAACAACCTGTATGGTGTGATACTACTAGGTGTAAAATATATATAAGAAATCTAAAATATAATCTTTAAAGAATTTTTATTAAATTCTATATTTCAAATTTAAGAAATTTCCGCGGAATTTTGACTAAATTTCGCATTTTATAATTTTATTATGTCATGGAATTTTCGAGGTAAAATTCCAACCAATTCCGCGTAATTTTAATTTGCGTCCGTGTCAGTCAAACTAGCTAAAAAGCTTTTTCATCGCCTTAAAAAACATTGCGGTGAGCGGATTTGATTTGCCTGAGACCTTTGCGATCCAGCTCTCATAGGTCTCGCCTTTGCTTTTTAAAAAGTCCACGAGCGCCTTTTGGCTGGCCTGCATACCGCCGTTTCTTTCGGCATCCAGCAATGCCCTATAAATTGGCTCTATAGTTTCGATCGCAGATCTTGGCGGAGCCTTACGAAATGCCGTGTATTCGGTGATCTGCCCTGTCACGGGATCTTTTTTAGAAGTAAATTCCGTAATGACCCAATAAAAGCGCCCGTCTTTGGCTAAATTTTTAACCACGGCGGTAAAATCCTTGCCTTGTTGTATCGTATCCCACATGAGCTTAAACGCTATACGCGGCATATCCGGATGACGTATGATGTTATGCGGCTGCCCCAAAAGCTCAAGCTCACTATAGCCACAAATCATACAAAAATACGGATTTGCAAACGTGATAATGCCCTTCGGATCGGTTTTGGAAACGATATAGCGCTTCTCATCGAGTTTGATTTCTTGATTAATCGGAGTCGGTCTTTGCATTTTTAATCCTTTGCTTAAAAATTTATTGCAGAGTATATAAAATTTTTCTTTTCAGAAATATTAAATTTTCGTTAAATTTTTATAAATGTTAAATCTTTAAGTGAATTTTTAAAATTTAATGTATAATCTCAAATCAAAATTTCAAAAGGCAGCGCGTTGAAAAATCCCTTCCTATCGCTTAAATACTCAAATTTTAGAATTTATTGGATCGGGATGAACCTCTCGCTGATCGGTTCTTGGATGCAAAGCGTCGCGCTGCCGTGGCTAGTGCTAAGCATAACCGCAGATGCTTTTAAAGTTAGCCTTGTAGCCGCGGCGCGGTTCTTGCCCGCGCTACTTTTCACGCCGTTTTCCGGTGTACTGCTAGATAAGTTTAATCGCAAAAAGATCCTTCTACTTGCTCAAATAGGCATGGCGGTGACTGCCTCAATTTTCGCGGTTATGAGCTTTTGCGAGCTATATTCTTTCGGCAAAATTTTATTTTGCGCTTTTGCAAGCGGCATCTTTACCAGCATGGATGCCCCGAGCCGTCAGTCGATGGTAAAAGACCTCATCGACTCGCCCCGCGATCTAGCCAACGCCATAGCGTTAAATTCTATGTCCTTCAACGTCGCTCGTATCGCAGGACCCGCACTTGCGGGGATCGTGATGGCGCTGTGGGGCGTGGGCTTTTGCTTTTTATTCAACGCGCTTAGCTTTTTAGGCATCATCGTTTCGCTGTTTTTCATAAAAATTCCGCCATCCGCTACTACGCTATCTAGCAGAAGCGGAGGCGTTTTTGCCTCGATCGGTGCTGGAATTTCGTATGTATCGCACAAAAAAATTCTAAGCGAGCTAATGATAATAGTGCTTATCGTAGCGACGCTGGTGCCAAATTACAACGTAACGATCTCGGCGCTTGTTAAGCTTAGCCTAGACGCGGATGAGCGAAGCTTTGGATATTTGATGTCGGCTCTAGGCGTGGGGGCCTTTTGCGGCGCGCTTTTCGTAGCAGTCTTTGATAAACTTGGCATTCGCAAAATCAGATCGTGCGCGATCGCTATGGGGGTGAGCTTAGCTCTTACTGGGGCTGCGAATTCCTTCGCATGGGCCGCAGCAGGGCTTGCCGTGACAGGGTTTCTTTTCGTAATCACAAACTCAAGCATTAACTCCACCGTGCAGATGCACGTAAGCAACGAATTCCGCGGGCGCGTGCTTAGCTTATACGCGCTATTTTTAATAGGTAGTACGCCATTTGGAGCGCTCATATCGGGCTTTTTTACCGAGCTGCTAGGCGCTCGCGTAGCCCTTGCGATCTGCGGTGCAATTAGTATTTTGCTACTGCTGGCGCTATTTTACGGCTTTAAAATACGGCGCAGGACGCATTTTATCTTTCGAGATAAAGCCTAAGCCAAAAGCTGCATTATCAAAATTAACCTTATTTTTACGATGAAGCCTTAGAATTCCTACCGAAACTTAAAGGTAAGGAGTTTTTATGAATAGACGAAATTTCTTAAAAAGTACCGCCGCAATCGGCACGCTAGCGACGCTAAATCTAAATTTAAACGCTAGTGCGGTCACCGGCGGGACGGAAAAGAAAGTCGCCAGCGTCTGCGAGATGTGCTCTTCGCGCTGCCCTATCGAGGTGACCGTCAAAGACGGCCGCGGCGCTTTAATCGAGGGCAACCACAGGTTTTCAAACAAAACTTCCGTCTGCGCTCGCGGCGGCGCGGGCATCAATCAGCTCTACGACGATCAAAGGCTCATTAAGCCGCTCATTCGCGTAGGCGAGCGCGGCGAGGGCAAATTTAAAGAAGCTAGCTGGGATGAGGCGCTTAAAATTTGCGCGCAGAGGCTGGGCGAGATTTCGCAAAAATACGGCCCGCAAAGCGTAGTTTTTACCTCTAAAACGGGCGAGCACCACACTCAGATGATGAATTTCGCCTGTGCCTACGGCAGCCCGAACATCTACTCGCACTGGTCCTGTTGCCCGGTCACCTACAATATCGCCGTGCCACACACTTTCGGCACCAATATGCAAAGAGACTACGGCGACGCAAAATACATCGTAAATTTCGGCCACAATCTCTTTGAAGGCATCGATATCTCAAAAACCAAAAAGCTCGCAAAAGCCGCAAGTAGAGAGGACGTAAAGCTTTTGGTACTCGATCCGCGCTTTAGCGTCGTAGCTTCCAAGGCAGACGAGTGGCTGCCGATAAAGCCGGGAACCGACGCAGCGTTTTTAATGGCGCTGATTCACGTCTGGCTGCGCGACAATAAATACGACAAAAGATTTATCGAACAATACGCCGTGGGGCTAGAGGAGCTAAGGGAGTCCGTTAAAGATACGACGCCGCTTTGGCAGGAGGCCATTACTGGGATTAAAGCGGATAAGGTAGAGCGCATCGCAAATGAAATTTACGCCGCGGCTCCCGCAGTCGTAATCGACTGGGGTCATAAAACCACGACCGCTAAGGCCGAATACGTCCGCACGCGCGCCATCGCAATCGCAAACGCGCTGATGGGAAACGTCGAGAAAAAGGGCGGAATTTACTTCTCTAAAGACTCCAAAACCTTCAACGCGCTTTGCAAAGAGGATCTCTTCCCTACCATCTCGAACCCGGATAAAAATTTTAAAATTCCAAAGACCGCGCGCATCGACGGCTGCGGCGAGGAAGGTAGCGAAAATTTCTTCGTGCCGCGCAAACATGGCGTTTTGATGCAGATTGCGCCTACGATTTTAAGCGAAAAGCCTTACCCTGTAAAGGGCTGGGTCAGCACGCGCTTTAACCACCTCATCAACGTTGCGGGCGTAGATAAGAGCGTAGAGGCGATCAAAAAGCTAGACTTCGTGCTCGCAATCGACGTGTATATGAGCGACTTCGCGTGCTTAGCCGACGTGATCTTGCCCGAATCCACATATTTGGAGCGCGACGAGTCGATTCAAAACAAAGGCGGCACCGCGCCCGGATTTGTGATGCGAAACAAAGCCGTCGAGCCGGTGGGCGATACGAAGTGCGGCTATGAAATTTTTAGAGAGCTTGCAAGGGTGATGAAGATCGATAAGGACTACACCTGGAACAACATCGACGAATACCGCATGCAGCAAGCCAAAGGCAACGCCGAGCTAATCGCAAATTTAATCAAAAACGGCTACGTAAGCTACAAGGTGCCGAAGCTGTACTACCGAGAGCCGAAGCTCGTGGCTAAATTTATCGATAAATATCCTGCCGCAGCGGAGTTCGTGGACGAAAACGGCGAGATGAGCTCGCAGATGAAATTTAAAACCCCGAGCGGCAAGATCGAGCTTTTCGCGCCGAAGGTAGAGGAGCTTTTTGCGGGATACGGCTGCTTAAACACCGAGGGTATGGACGTATTCGGCGGGCACAAATACTGCCTAATGACCGGTAAGACCGCGCTTCACACCAACGGACATACGCAAAATGTTAAAATTTTAAACGATATGATGAGCGAATCGCCGGTTTGGATCAGCCCAGCTTCTGCAAAAGCGGAGGGGCTAAAGACGGGCGATATCGTGAGGCTTAAAAATAAATTCGGCGAGCAAAAAGCTAAAATTTTCGTCACGCAAGGCATCAGGGACGATTGCCTATTTTTATACCACGGCTTTGGGCACGTAAGCCCCGGGCTAAAGCGCACGAACGGCGTAGGCACCAACCAAAGCGTCCTTCTCGATCCCGCTGCGGGTCCTGTGGTAAGCACGATGGTAACCAACGTCGGCGTCGATATAGTTAAAATTTGAAAGGGGCGGTTATGAAAAAACTCATAATGATTCACGACGAAAATTTATGTATAGGTTGCCAAGCCTGTTCGGTTGCGTGCAGGAA
>CAUUSU010000109.1:0-5525 GCA_963547835.1 uncultured Campylobacter sp. | reverse complement strand
GCCTCGGGCTGATAATAATCGTAGTAGCTGATGAAGTACTCGACGTGATTTTGCGGGAAAAAGCCCTTAAATTCGCTATAAAGCTGCGCTGCGAGAGATTTATTATGCGTCATTACGAGCGCGGGAATTCCAAGGCGCTTGATGATATTTGCCATGGTAAAAGTTTTACCCGAGCCGGTAACGCCGAGAAGAGTTTGGTATTTGTTGCCGCTTTGAAAGCCCGCGACGATGCCTTCGATCGCTTTTTCTTGATCCTCACTCGGAGAGAATTTGCTCTCGATTTTAAAATTTTGCAAAATTTTTCCTTTTTTAAAGCCAAAATTGGGTAATATTTTCATTTAAATTATATCAGAAAAGGCGAAATAATGGAATCAATCTTTGACGAAGAGAAAAAGGTCGAGGGCTTAAGCAATAAAGTAGCTGAGCTGATTAGACGCTATAGCGAAGCTAGAGACGAGAACGAAAAGCTACGCACAGAGCTAGCGACGGTCAAGGCGCAAAACGAGGCTTTAGGAATGCAGCTTGGCACGCTTGAAAACGATCTGGCGTATCGCAAGATGAGTGATGAGGATCTAAGCAAGCAGATCGACGATATTTTGGCAGGCGATAATTTAGGCGAGAAATGAAAGAAATTTCCGTTCAGCTGACGAGTAAGTCTTTGACGAAAAAATACGCGATAAGCCTGGATGATGACTTTGCGAAGGTCTTCGGTAGGGATTGGCGGATTTTAACTCGTGGCAGCGATCATCTGGATGCGGGCGAACTACTTGAAGCCTATATCCAAAAAAGCTATGAAAATTTTATGCTGAACAAAAAAATAGATGCCTTGGTAAAGGACATCGACGAAGGAGTAAAATGATGAAAATGAGAAAAGGTGCGGCAGTAGGCGGCGGCGTAAGCGGGATAATATTTTTAGCTATTATAATCTTCGTGATAGTAAAAATAATATATCCTAAATTAAGCGGTGCTAAGGATGAGGTTTTAGTAAAAGCTTATGCAGTCGAGCTTGAAGGCGTATTTAAAGATATACAACGCGATTACTTAAATCAAGGAAATTTTCGCGAGCTAAAGAGCATGACGGGCTCCAGACAGTTTAGTGATAGCGATCTGGCACGTAGCTTAGCAGTCAATCAAAGCTTTACCTATGGCGTAGGACCGAAACTCAAAAACGATATGATCTTTTGCGCAACGATCACCTTGCGTCAAGATAGTGATGGCTATTTCTTCACAACCGAAAACATCAACCGCAACAGGGAGCGCTGCGAAGCATTTCATAAAGATACGACTTATATGAAGCTAAATGGCTTTAGGATAGGCAAATAATTTTTAAAATTTAATCGCGCTACTGCTATGGATTCGTAAAGCATACGTGTAGCATGAGCGCGATAGTGCTAGTGAAGTGCGATAAGCCGTACATCGCTCGCACCTCGTGCCAAAAACATGCTAAGATTTCAAGAATTCATCTTTATAGACATTTTTTAAAATTTAGCTTTAAAATTGGCATTTTTACATTTATATTGACAGCTTATCGGCTAAATTTTAATCATATTTTAGTTTGTAATTCATATCGGTCATGATTTATGCTATTGCGGTTAAATTTATGAAATGGGTGCTTTGAAGCTATGCCCCTCGCGTGACGCGATGCGAGCTGAGATTTACGAAAAGCGCCTCATAAAACAAGCGTATTAAAGCAAAATATCAAGATCATCTTAAATTTATAAAATTTGCACCCCGAAGACGCGCAGAATTTTATCGGCGCGGGTTTGGACATGAGTTTTAAAATCTCTCATAGAATTTTATCGCCGATTCTCAACCGCCGATTTGATCCATCTGCGTAAATAATCTAGCTGCTGCGGCGTATAGAACCAATGCTCGCCGTTTTTCATAACGCTTAAGTCGCAGTCGAACTTCTGCGCAAAATTTTTGACGATGTAAAGAGGCGTCATATCGTCGTTTTCTGCATATAGAATTCTACTGGGCGTTTCCCACTTAGTGATCGGATTGTTCAAAACAAAACTCCAATATTCCCAAAAAAGCGGTTGCCTAGCAGGGGTCAAAATCATCCGCTCTTGCTTCAATCGTTCCTCGCTAACGCCAGCCCTACGCATAATATTTGAAATAACGTATTTCATATCAAGTATCGGCGAGACGAAGAGGCAGTCGCTAAGCTTTTCGTCGCGGAAGCTTTGCAGGCCGAGCCATGCCCCTAGGCTAACGGCAAACAGCGCGACCTCGTCCCAGCGCTTCTTTGCATACGATAAAATTTTGCGAAATTCCAAAATAGCGCGCCGCGGATCGCAAGAAGCGGACTCGTGCCGCCTCTGTCCGTGCCCGGACAAATCAAAGCTAATTACCTGCCAGCCTTGCTCGCAAACGACGGAAGCCAAAAGCTCCGCATCATCTTTGCTTCCGCCTTGCCCGTGAGCGTAGATATAAACCATTTTTGAGCGACCTCCCCAAACGGCGGCGGGAATGCTGCGTATCTTAATCTCGCTCTTTTGCATTTTTCGTTCCTTTAAATTTTTTGCGTCGGTATCCGCATTTTGCGGCAATGTTACAAGCAAAACCATAAATATTGCCAAAAATTTAATAGCACGCCCTGCTAGATTGCCTGCAATTAGCGATAAATTTTAAAATTTTACGCACGAGCTGCGCCTACCGCTTTGTTTTAAAATTTAGCCGCACAAAATTTTAAGCGGCGGAATTTTTGCGCTGCCACTAAACGCGCCGTATCCGATAAATGCGCTATGTTCCAGACAACCGTGCAGCGTCCGCAAACGTGCTGTGTTTGCTGCGATCCCCCCAAAAAAAAGCTTAAAAAATCAATCCTGCGGCGCCGAGCTTGATCCCTAAAGAGATAACTATCAAAACCCCAAGCCCCGCAAAAAAGCCCGCCAGCACGTCGTCGAGCATCACGCCGAGCCCGCCTGGTACGTCGCGATCCACGCGCCCGATGATCGAGGGTTTGCGGATGTCAAACGCCCTGAAAAACAGCAGCGCCAAAATCATCGCGACGATCGATATCCTGCTGCTCTCAAAGCCCGCGATCAGCTCCGGCAGCGGCAGCGAAAAGATCTCGCCCACGGGCGCAGCGACGCACATTGCGATCCACACCCCCACGACCTCGTCGATGACGATCTCGCTGTTATCGTGCGCGCAGGTCCGCTTCTCATAATCGCCTACGATCTTAAGCGAGACGAAAAAAATGATGGCGGCGCACAAAAACAGCGTCACCTCGCCCGCCAGCATCAAGATTGCAAGCCCCACTATCCAGCCTGCGATGCTGCCCCAGGTGCCCGGTGCGGGCCTTAGCAACCCCGCGCCGAAAAATGTAACGAAAATTTTATCCATAATTGTCCTTTTAAATTTTGCTTTTTAAAATTTTACCGCTTATTTTAATTAGAGCATCTGCTCGCGCGAAAATTTTAAATTTCGTTCGCGCGTGCGAGGAAATTTTAAATTTTGTTCGTGCATGTAGAATTTAAATTTCGCCTGCCCGCACGAAATTAATTCTACTCGCTCGCCACGAATTTTGCTCACTAACGTAGGAATTTTAAAATTCTACTCATTTGCGTAAAAATTTTAAAATTTTGCTCGCCTGCGTGGAGATTTCAAACCCGTCCGCAAACGCACGGCATTTTGCGCGAGCGAGCAGTCGTTGCGCCTCGCCCAAATTTATGCACTGCGACTTACTGCGAGCATCTGGCTAAATTTAAACTTGCTTGCTGAAAGCTTAAATTTTAGATCCGCTACACTGCTAA
The DNA here is from genome assembly GCA_963547835.1 of uncultured Campylobacter sp. Taxonomy (GTDB): domain Bacteria; phylum Campylobacterota; class Campylobacteria; order Campylobacterales; family Campylobacteraceae; genus Campylobacter_B. The sequence goes on along the minus strand of CAUUSU010000109.1, from coordinate 1,764 downwards.
TTACGCATATGCCGCGCCTTAAAATTTTAAATCCGCTTCGCCACAAAATTTTACGCCAAATCTGCGTCCGCCGCTCTTTATTCTACAAAATTCCGCGCAGTCCTTTCTTTCCGCACTATGAAATTTTACTTTACGTCTAGCCGCCGTAAATTCTAACGCCACGAAATTTTACCTTTCGCCTAGATGCCGCAAATTCCACGTCATTTTTTGCGTTGCACCCTCAAACGCTACGTCTTTAGCGCACTGGTTTGATACAGCTGCATAAGCTGCTCGTAAAACTCGCTCTCGCCGTGGCTCTGCAAGATCCCGCTGTTTGGAAAAAGCTCGTCGTAGAGCTTTTGCAGATCTGAAAACCGCGCGGGAAAAAGCTCGCTTAAAATCATCGCCGAGATCTCTTTACGCATAAAAATCGCGGGCGGCAAGATCCCCGCGCGCAGCAGTGCCTTGAGGTTTTGCGTGCGGTAATGCACGTGATGATGAGCGCCGTGAGGGCAGTTTTTGGTGCTTACGAGCACCTTGCACTTCTCGCAATAGACGTATTCTGGCATAAGCAAAATCTCGATTTCGCCGCGCTTTTGATACTCGTCCAGCACCGAATGCACGCCGCCTCCATCGAAAAACAGCTCCATATTTGCGTGATTTTGCCCAAAAATTATTTTGTTTATACCTAAATTTTTCGCGATCGCACATTGCAGGGCGGGCTTGTTGTCAAAAATCGCAAGCGAGCCCAGATCGATCATCATGGCGCGTTGCGCGACCAAAAAATTTTGCAGTAAATAGCTTAGCGTTTTTTTGCGTAGCTCGTAGGGCAGGGCATCCGCGCTGCTCGTGCCGGTTAAAAAAATCACCACGAAATCCGCCTTGTCGATCATATGCCTAATCAGCCGCTCATGCACGCGGTGGATCGGATCGGCGCATGTAAAAAACGCTGAAATTTTAGGCGCGGCAAGCGAGCTTGCGACTTTTTTTATGCGCGCGATTTGCTCTGCAAGACCATTTTTTAGCAGCGTGATGCGCCCCTGCACCGCAGTTTGCTCTGCGTATGCGTTTTGAAACACCGAGCCTGCGACCTCGCTTGCGCTTGGGGCATAAACATCGCTAACGTCTATACGCGCGACAAGCTCGTAAGAGGCAGGATTTGCAGCGGAATTTTTGATGAAATTTTCGGTGGAATTTGAGATAAAATTTCCCGCCGAATTTACTACGGATTTTGCATCTGCGCTGCAAACGCGATTGAGTGCGGAATTTTCGGCAAAGCTCTGCGCGGAATTTACCGCAGAATTTTCACTAGAGCTTTTCGCCAAATCCAAAGCGGCATTGTTTGCAGATTTTACATCTGCGCTGCAAGCAAAAATTTGATCATAGCACACAGCAAGACTTTCTATATGGTCTAAGCCCTCGCTTGTGGCGTTTATAGCGCTTTGCGCACTTGCAGTGCGCGCAAAATCCGTGCCGCTTTTCGCAAAGTTCTGCTCATTTTGCGCCGCGGCAGAAACTCCATCCTGTAAGTTGCGCGATTCTTTAGCTAGCAAATACGCGCCGCTCTCGCCGCTAAGCGAATTTTTGGCGCGTTCGGCTATGCCGTCCTTGCGGAGATAAAGCTCTAAAATATCGCCCTTTTTTGCGTCCGCGCAGGAAAAAACGAAATTTATGCCGCAGATGCTAAGCTTGCTTGGGCGCAGTAGCTCGCAGCTCTTGCCGAAAGCGCGGTTTGCGAGTAGGCTCAAGACGTTTAGGTCGGAGCGCGAGATCACTATCTTGCGG
>CAUUSU010000108.1:0-5527 GCA_963547835.1 uncultured Campylobacter sp. | reverse complement strand
AAAATTCTAAACGCGGATTAAAGCTTGGCGGCGAAATAAGCCTTGCTAGCACTCTGCTGCATCTTAATTTCGCCGCAAGCAGCTTTATTTATCTGCCTTTTCGGCTTTATATTGCGCTAGCAAGCTGCCTAGCTCATCTTTTATGCGAAGCTTTTCCTTCTTCATCGCATCGATTTCCAGATCGCTCATATGCACTCTGCCGGCCTGCGCGTCGGCGATCTTGTGATCCAGCTCGTCGTGCTTCTCAAAAAGCGAATCAAATCGTGCGTTTTTGCCTTTTAACTCAGTGATTAAATCTCTGTATTCATGAAACATGTCTACTCCTTTGAAAAATTTATTTAAGTATATCAATAAAGCGCTTAAAACCTAATTTCAGCTATCAAATTTAGACTGAATTTCACGCATGAAATTCCAAATTTTAAGAGGTGAGATTTTAATTTTTAAAAATTTAAAACAGGCAAATTTAAATGATAAAATTTTAAGAGCAGAGCTTTAAAGCCCTGCCGCTATTCGCTATTTTCGAGACGGAATTTTTTATTATGAAGCGAGCTGTGAATCTTTATGATCTATAATCCGCGTTGATTTTTACGTAGTCGTAGCTAAGATCGCAGCCGTATGCGCTAAACTCGCCATCTCCGAGCCCCAAATCGCACCAGATCGTAAAGCTTTTTTGCTGCATTACGGCGTGAGCCGCGGCCTCGCGAGCGGCGTCCAGTTCGCGATTTTGCGCGTCATAAAGTAGCACGTCATCGTATTTAATACGCAGCTTTTCTTCGTCGCATTCGATACCGCAGGCGCCTATGGTGGAGGCTATGCGACCCCAATTCGGGTCTTCGCCGAAGATCGCCGTTTTAACAAGCGGCGAATTGCTTAGCGCCTTTGCCGCCGTGCGGGCATCCCCAGCATTTGCGGCACCGCTTACTCTAAATCGCACCAGCTTGTTTGCGCCTTCGCCGTCTTTTACCAGCATTAGCGCAAGCTCATGCGTAAGGGCGTTTAGCGCGGACGCGAAGGCATCCTTTTCGTAAGCGCATTTAGTGCTGCTGCAGAGCATAATCGTATCGTTGGTGGAGGTGTCGCCGTCGACGCTTACGGTGTTGAAACTCTGCTCCGCCGCTTTTTTTAGCAGCTCGTCCATATCCGCGCGTGGGATTTTTGCGTCGGTTAGGACGAAGCAGAGCATGGTCGCAAGCGCGGGATTGATCATGCCTGCGCCCTTGCAAACGGCTGCGATGTGAAATTTCTCGCCGTTTTCTAAAGAAATTTCATATGCAAGCTCCTTTTTTATCGTATCTGTCGTCATAATGGCGGTGGCTAGGGCGTCTGAGTTTCGCGCCGAGAGGTTAAAATTTTGCGCGGCGGCGATAATTTTTTCCTTTTTGAGGCGGTAGCCGATTACGCCGGTGGAGCTCATAACGGGGTTTATCAGAGCGATTTTTTTACCAAGTTCGCTAAAAATTTCATCGATATCGGCGATGCCTTGCTCTCCGGTCATCGAGTTTGCGTTTTTAGAATTTACGAGGATAAAATTTGTTTTAAGCTCCCCGCCCGCGCGCTCTTGCGCCCTTTTGAAATGCCTAATCGGCGCAGCTTGAAATTTATTGCTCGTAAAGATCGCGCTTATGGCAAAGGGCTCGTCCGCACGGATAAATCCCAGATCGTTCCCCTCTTTTTTAAAGCCAGAATTTACGCCGTCAAAATAAAAGCCCTCGACATTTTGCAACCCAAACTCAAGCGGGGTGATTTTAAACATATCTCATCTCCTGTGGCTTGTATTTGCTGCGGATGAGTTTTTTAGTGTTGCGGATGCCCTCTGCCGTGCCGATGACTAAAAATTTTACCCCCGTACCGATGAGATAGTCGCCATCGGGCATCGGAATGAAGCGGCTGTTGGGCTCTTTGATTCCCACGACGTCGGCGTTTGTAAAATCGCGCAAGCGAGTTTCTTTTAGGCGCTTGAAGCGGATCCACGAAAAATCGGGCACCGTGATCTCCTCGATATCGATGAGGGAGTCTTTTTTATATAAAAATCGCTCCAAAATGTTTTCCATATCAGGGCGCACGCTGATCGCAGAGAGCCTTTGTGCGGCGAGCTTAGAGGGTGAGACGATGGAATTTGCGCCGAGTTTTTTTAGCCTCTCGGTGTCGCTGTCATCATCGCTATTTGCCATGATGAAGTAGGGGGTGATGCGACCAAGCTCCTTTTCGTATAGGCGCACGAGCGAGATTATTGCGATATTATCGGCTAAATTTGGACTTAGCGTGATGACAGATTTTGCAGATGACAGATGCGCTTTTAGCATCGTGGTTTCTACATGCGGCTCGCCTACGATGAAATATGGATAGCGGTTTTCCTCGGCGATTTTGGCTAGAGCGGGATCAGGGTCGATCACGACAAAAGGCAGATGATTTTCACGAAACTGCTTGGCAAGCTCGGCGCAGTAGATGTTGTTGTAACAGATAATGTAGTGGTTTTTGAGCCTTGCGATGTTATTGATCATTCGTTGCTCCCTAAGTAAATTTTGAAGTTTGCCGTTTTTTATGACCTCGACGACGACGCCCAGGCAAAACGAAAAGGTTCCAAAGCCCATGAGGATGAATAAGACGGTAAAAATTCTACCCGCGGGCGATATCGGCGCTACTTCGGTAAAGCCTACCGTCGTGAAAGTCATACCCGCCTGATAAAAGGCGTCTACGAGCGAAAAGCCCGCTATAAAGACATAGCCTAGCGTGCCGATTAGCATCATCAGCACGATGGTTATAAGTGGTAAGCGAAAAGGGCGTAGCTGGTCGTAAATTTCTGTGTAGAGGTTGATGTCCGGCTTAGTCGAGCCGGACCAGTCGAGGAATCGCTTGATCTTGTCCAAAACAGACATAAATTCCTCTTTAAGAGGTTATTTTGATTGTTTTTTCATAGTTCGTAGAGTTGAGGCGGCTACTTTGATTCGTCTGGTTGAGCCGTCTTCTAGCTGAACGCGGATGGTGCGTAGATTGACCTGGAATTTCTTTTTAGTCCTGTTATTTGCGTGGCTGACATTGTTTCCTACCATCGCACCTTTGCCGGTGATTGCGCATCTTCTTGCCATAATAAATCCTTGATGATTAAAATAAATGGCGATTATAGCGAAAAAATTTCAAATTATGCTTAAAATCCGCCGCGGTTTAAATTTAGCGAAATTTATGACAAAACTAAGTAAAATTCCGCATCTTGAAATTTTAAAGGAATCTTAATGTATGTCGCACCCAGCATTTTATCGGCGGATTTCGGCAGGCTCGCGGAGGAAATTCGCGCAGTCTGCGAAGCGGGCGCCGATCTCATTCACGTAGACGTGATGGACGGACATTTCGTACCTAATCTTACGATCGGACCGCTCGTAGTAAGCGCCGCGGCAAAGGCGAGCAGCAAGCCTTTAGACATTCATCTGATGGTTAAAAACGTGCCGTTTTTCGTCGATCTTTTTTTGCCGCTAAAGCCGAAATTTCTTAGCTTCCACATCGAGGAGGAGCAGCACCCTCTGCGCCTCATAGATCATATACGCCGCAGCGGCGTCTCGCCCGCGGTAGTGCTAAATCCGCACACTCCGCTTAGCGCGCTGGAGTTTATCTTGGGCGAGGTTGATATGGTGCTTTTGATGAGCGTCAATCCAGGTTTCGGCGGACAGAAATTTATCCCCTCGGCACTTGAAAAAATTAAGCAGCTGCGCGAGCTGATCGATCGCAAAGGCGCAAAATGCCTCATCGAGGTCGACGGCGGCGTAAACGGGCTGAATATCGCAGATATCGACGAAGCGGGCGCCGACGTCGTGGTAGCGGGCAACTACATATTTTCTTCAAACGACTACGCGGAGGCGATCCGTGCGCTTAAAATTTAGGCGCGGCACAGGGGTAAAATTTTGACGCATAGAATCGAAAATCTCATAAATTTACTGGCTCAAAAGAGCATAAATTATTACGATTTTATCTCAAAAGCAAGCGATATTGCCGAAATTACCGAGCTTTTCGAGCCCAAAGACCTTTCGATGTGGCGAGCGCTGGGCATAGAGATAATAAAACTCGACAACGGCAAAATCACGCTCAAAACCCGCGAGACGGACATTTCGGATGAAATTTTTTGCTTCGTAGATATTGAGACGAACGGCGGGCTCTCAAACGGCCAGATCATCGAAATCGGCGCGATAAAAACGCGCGGCACACAGGAGTTGGACCGCTTCGAGAGCTTCGTTTACGCGCCCGTCGTGCCCGAAAATATCACGGAGCTTACGGGGATCTGCGCGGACGATCTTGTAGGCGCGCCGCCGCTAGCTAGCGTGCTGGAGCGGTTTAGACTGTTTTTAGGCGATAGCGTTTTTGTGGCGCACAACGTCAAATTTGACTACGGCTTCATCGACGCGAGCCTGCAAAAATGCGGCTTTGGGATGCTTTTGAATCGCAGGCTCTGCACCGTCGAGCTCGCGCGCCGTACGATCGAGGCGCAAAGATACGGGCTTGGCTCGCTAAAAGAGCTTTTGGGCGTGCAAAACGTCCACCACCGCGCATTTAGCGACGCCGTTTCCTGCTTTGAAATTTTCAAATTCGCGCTCTCGCGACTGCCGTGGAGCGTGCAAAGCACCGAGGATCTGATACTTTTTAGCAAAACCGCAAAGAGCCTGGCGCTGCCTAAGCCACAGATTTCGGAGCGCGGCGAGGGCTAAATTTTATAAATCGCGCACCGAATTAAGAGATGAAATTTTATTGAAATTTCGCGCCGCCGTTTGAGGGGTAAAATTTGCGCTTTTAAGCGGTGGCGCTTTAATCTGCGCGGATTGCGGTAGCATAAATTAGATCCGAGCGATTTTGGGTGGCGCAAATCGGCGCGTATGGGCCTGGATTTTGAAATTTTACCCTTGCCGTAGCGATTGAATGCGCACAAATCGCGGCGGCGCAAATTTAAAGCGCTACTGCGGCGAGATGTGATTGCGAGCGAACCGAAACGGCGCAAATTTAAGCAGGCGCAGTTTTAAATCGCATTGCGATCGCACCGGATTTAAGTGTAAATGCCCGCAGCGGCGCACTCCGCGTATGCCAACCAGGCGGATCATGCGATTTTAATTTGCTCGGGCGGGTGTAGCAGCGAGCGCTCGTGAGGTCTTTTTGCTTTCGCAGATTTGATTTTTGCGGCGATAAATTTTGCGCCCGCCCGCGGTTTTACAACCTTGTTTCGGGCGAATTTTATGAGCGCTTGCAGTCGCGTGGATACGTCCGAAGCGTCGCGCGCTTTAAATTTTAAAATTTAGCCTAGACGCGCGAATTCGATGCTTTAAACTCTAAAATCAATAAATTTTGCCCGCGCCTGCGCGTCTTTTGCGTCCTAAAAGCGATAAATTTAGCGTGCCCGCACCGCCGCCGCAGATACGTTAGGCGCGAGGGTTTTCTGCATTCGCCGCTTAGAATTTTGAGATTTGATTTTAGCTTGACGATCTGGTCGGTACGTGTCCGTGCGGCAAATTTTAAAATGGAGCTTTATAAAATTTTTTGGTGCCTACCGCAA